>CBHWBX010000267.1:0-6597 GCA_966111935.1 uncultured Gemmatimonadaceae bacterium | reverse complement strand
GCGGAGAGCCGTGGTTCTTCGGATCGGCGTACGCGGCCATGATCGTATCGACGATCGGCTGCGGCGTCGGCTGGTCGGGATTCCCCATCCCGAGATCGATGAGGTCGGCCCCGCGAGCTCGTGCTTCCGCCTTCAGCTCGTCGAGCCAGGCGAACACATAGGTCGGCAGGTCGGTCAGGCGGCGGGTCGGAACGAGATTTTCAAGGCCGGCGTCGGCCTGGCTCGAGGACTTCGAGCCGTGAAGCGGGGCGGTACTGGTCATCGACAGGGGTCGCGGCAAATGATGTAAGTACTACTCCGAAGGGCAGATATCGGGCCCATTATAACGTATACGAGCGGCGCAACCCCGAGGGAACGATTCCGCGCTTGCGTCGTACAATTAGATGATTATCTATCTATCATACGATCACCGTTGATGGGGTAGTCCCGTGGATGCCGAGCAGTTCCAGCGGATCGCCAAGGCTTTGGCCGATCCTCGACGCTTCGAGATTCTCGAGCACATCGCCAAACAATCGGAGATGGGCTGCCGCGACATGTGCGGCTGCTTTCCCGTGCGCCAGGCGACGATCTCGCACCATCTGAAGGAGCTCGCGAGCGCTGGGTTGGTCGAGTCCCGGAAGGATGGGCAGTTCGTGTACTACAAGACCCGTCCCGCCGTGCTCGAGGCATACATGAACGAGCTCAGACGGCGCGTCGAGCTGCCGAAAGACGATGCTATGACTGCAGTGAACAATGGGGTCGGTGCCGACCGGCACCGGGGGTGAGCGATGTATACGACAGGCGACGATCGCGACCTGCTGGATCTCTATATCGAAGAACTGCGCAGCGAGCCCGTGCTCAACGCGCAGCAACAGAAAGACCTCGCGCGCCAGATGCGCCGCGCGACGAACGACGAGGCGCGTGAAGACGCTCGTTCCGAGCTCATTCGCGCCAATCTCCGCTTCGCCTTCTCGGTCGCCAAGCAGTATCAGAACCGTGGCGTCCCGCTCGGCGATCTGGTGAGTGAAGCGAACGCGGGTCTCGTCCGTGCCGCCGACAAGTACGATCCGGACGTCGGCGTGAACTTCATCAGCTACGCGGTCTGGTGGATCCGTCAGGCGCTCCACTCGGCCGTTCAGCGGCAGGGCCGGACCGTTCAGGTTCCACTGAACCGTGCGGCCGATCTGACCCGGGTGTCGCGGGCGCAGGAAGTCCTGCGGCAGAAGCTGTCGCGCGAGCCGTACGAGGAAGAGATCGCGGAAGTCGCGAACCTCTCGCTCGACGTCACGCGCGGACTGGTGTCGCTGCTCCAGCCCACGCGCTCGCTCGATGAGCCCGCGTCGGCGGTGGACGGCGGACGCACGCTCGGTGAGACGCTGGTGCTCGACCGCGGCGAGGACGAGGACGTGCTGCCGGGTGGTATCGAGAGCGATTCGCGACGCGACGCGATCGCGCGCGCGCTCGAAGTGCTGGCGCCGCGTGACCGGAAAGTGTTGACGATGTACTTCGGTCTCGAGGGCAACCGGCCGATGACGTTGCAGGAGATCGCCCGCGAGCTCGGCGTCACCCGCGAGCGGGTGCGTCAGCTGCGCGACCGCGCGCTCAAGCGCTTGCGCGAGAGCGATACGGCGGACGTCATCCTGAGCGAAGCGAAGGACCCCTTGGCATCGAGGAGAACTCCTCCTCGATGCCAAGGGGTCCTTCGTCGCTTCGCTGCTCAGGGTGACGCACCGAGCAGGCGCAATCCTGTCGCGGCATCTTCCAGCACGCATGTCCGACATCACGCTCCGCCCCCGTTCAGCGACCGAGCTGGTCGACGCGACGTTTCAGGTGTTTCGTCGTGAGCCGCTTCAGTTCATCGTCGCCGTCGGGATCGCCTACGCGCCCTTCCTGATCGTCGTCCCGTTCGTCGGCTTCGCGGCGCTGTCGGCCGCGGGGGTTTCGGTCGCGGCGAATCAGGCGGCGTGGTCCGCGCGCAACGTCGGCGTGAGCGTGCTCATCGCGGTGCTCGCGATCACCACGTACATCTTCTCGGCCGGCGTCACGACGATTCTCGCGAGCGACGTCTATCTCGGCAACACGCCCGATCTCGGCCGCGCCTTCGCGATGACCGCGCGGCGGGCGGCGAGGCTCCTCGGCGCGATCGTCATCTACGGCGTCATCATGATGGTGCCGTTCATCCCGTTCGCCTTTGCCGGCGTGCTCGGACCAGCGGCGAACGTTCTCGCGTTCGTGTTCCTGCTCGTCGCCGAAGGCTGGCTCTATGCGACGTTCATGGCGGTGCGGCCGGCGATCCTGCTCGAGGACGCCCCGGTCCTGAAGGCGTTCTCGAGAAGCCAGGCCCTGTCCGGCGGCCTGCGCGGACACATCTTCGCGAGTGTCGTCCTCGTGCTGCTCATCAACCTCGCGTTCGCGATCGGGGCATCGTTCGCGACGAACATGATCGGCAGTCAGGTCGTGAAGACGGTGCTCCAGTTCGTCGTCGGCATGCTCGTCTACCCGCTCATGGGCATCGTGCAGACGCTGATCTACTACGACCTGCGCATTCGCCGCGAAGGGTTCGACATCGAGCATCTCGCCTCGTCGTTCGACGCCCCGCCGGCCACGACGTGATTCAGGCGTGGACGAATCGCGAGATCCATGACACCGTCGCCGCGATCGTCGCCGATCCGACGATCGCCGGCGCGAGTCGGCGCTCGGTGCTCGGCCAGCTGCTGCGCTATCTCGCCACGACGCTGAACGACGTTTTGCACTGGGCGTCCGGCTCGGTCGACGCGCGGGTCATCACCTGGACCGGGATCGCGATCGTCGTGCTGCTCGTCGTCGCCCGCCTCGTCGCCGGACGCCGCGCAGCGGCGGGCGCTCGCGCGATGGCGCGCCGCGGCGCCGCGCGCGGGCGCGCGAATCCCTGGCAGTCGGCGCTGGAAGCCGCGGAGAACGCGCGGTTCACGGAGGCGAGTCACCAGCTCTATGCGGCGGTCCTCGGCGATCTCGTGCGGATGGGACTCGTGCGCTACCACGCGTCGAAGACGAACGGCGACTATGTCCGCGAGCTGCGCCGGTCGCGTGCGCCGATCGCGCCGCTGTTTAGAGATTTCTCACGGGCGTTCGACCGCGCGGTCTTCGGTCTCGACGACGTCACGCACGACGAGTGGAACGTGCTGTTGTCGCTGGCCGAGCGAGTGCGTACGGCCGCGGGGGCCCGGTGCGCGGCGTGAGCACCGCCATCGGCTTCGGCGCGCGGCGCGTGAGCGCCCTCGCCGCGCTCGCCGTGCTGCTCGTCCTCGCGATCGCCGCGGCGTTGCTCTCACCCTCGGAGCCGTCGGGCGGTGGGTTGAGCAGCTACGCGTTCGGGCCGGACGGCGCGCGCATCACCTACGAGCTCGCGCGCCGGCTCGGATGGCGGACGCTGCGACGCGAGCAGGTGCTCGATTCGGTATCGACTCCGCCGACGACCCAGGTCGTCATCGGCCCGCAACAGGCGCTCGGTGCGCACGAGGTGCATCGCCTGCTCGAGAACGTGCGTCGCGGCGGTGGGCTGGTGTTCAGCGTCGATGGAGCGGAAGAGATCGCCGATTCGCTCGGGATGGCGCTCCGCACGGCCGGGCGGCTGCTCGTGCCGTCGTCGCGCACCGAGTGTCGGGCCACGCGCAGCGTGCGGTCGCGAGCGGCGTCGCTGCCGCCGACGGTGCACGAGATCGTTTGGCGACGTCCACCGCCCGGGCCGATCGAGCCGCTCGGCGCCGGCTTCGCGTTGAAGACGCGCAGCGCGAGCATCGCGATCGGTGTCACACTCGGCGCGGGACGCATCGCCGCGGTGAGCTCGGCCGACGTCTTCACGAACGATGCGGTGCGCACCTGCGATTGGGGCGCCGACGTCGTCGTCGTGCGCGCGCTCGAGTACGTGCGTCCCGATTCCGGCACGCAGCCGATGGTCTTCGACGAATACCATCATGGCTACGGCGTACATCCGGGAAGCGTCGCGGCGATCCGCGCGTATCTGTCCGTGACTCGCTCGGGACGATTGCTCGCGACGCTGCTCGTCGCCGGCCTGCTCCTGCTGATGGCCGCGGCGCCACGACCGATCGTGCCGACGGAACCGGCCGCGATCGCGCGCCGGTCGCCGCTCGAGCACGCGGACGCCCTTGGCCGCGCATACGCCGATGTCGATGCCACGCGGACGGCGACCGTGCGCCTCGTCGGCGGATTGCGACGGCGCGTCGGCCGCGTCGTGCCGACGCCCTCGGGCACCGACGACATCGCGTTCCTCGATGCGATCGCGCGGCGCATACCGTCGCTCACCTCACGCGTCGCGACCGTGCGGCGCGGTCTCACCGAATCGTTGAGCCGCTCGGATTTCGCCGCCATCGGTGCTGCGCTCGCCGACATCGAGCGCACCCTGTTGACGTCTCCTCCACAACGGACATGAGCATCTCGATCCAGGAAGGTTCGCAGGTCATGCAGCAGGTGCGCGCCGCGGTCGCGACGCGCGTCGTCGGCCAGGACGCGGCGATCGACGACGTGATCGTCGCGTTTCTCGCGCGCGGGCACGCGCTGATCGAAGGCGTGCCGGGCACGGCAAAGACGCTGCTCGTGCGCGCCGTGGCGTCGGCGATGAGCGTGAAGTTCAATCGCATCCAGTTCACGCCCGATCTGATGCCGGCCGACGTGACCGGCGTCGCGCTCTATCGCGATCCAGCGCGCGGCTTCGAGTTCCAGCCCGGCCCCGTGTTCACCGACCTCCTGCTCGCCGACGAGATCAATCGTGCGCCCGCGAAGACGCAGTCGGCGCTGCTCGAGGCGATGTCCGAGCGGCAGGTCACCGCCGACGGGAAGCCGCACGCGCTGTCCGAGCTGTTCACCGTGCTCGCGACGCAGAATCCGGTCGAGCACGAGGGCACTTTTCCGCTCCCCGAGGCGCAGCTCGATCGATTCTTGTTGAAGATCGTCGTCGGGTATCCGTCGGCGGCGGCGGAGCTCGAGATGCTCGCGCTGCACGAGAGCGGGTTCGATCCGGAGCGGGGCAGTGCACCGATCATCGCGCCGGTGGTGGGCGCCGACGTCGCGCGCGACTGTCGCACGCTCGTCGATCAGGTGCGTGTCGCGCCGGAGATCCGCGAGTACATCGCGCACATCACGCGCGCGACGCGCGAAGATCCGTCGCTGCTACTCGGCGCGTCGCCGCGGGCGAGCGTCGCGCTGCAGCGCGCGGCGCGCGCGGGCGCGGTGCTCGAGGGGCGCGATTACGTCGTGCCCGACGACGTGAAGGAGCGCGCGCCGGCAGTGCTGCGCCACCGCGTGTCGCTCGCGCCGGAGCTCGAGGTGGAAGGACGCAACACCGACGAAGTGATCGCGTCCGTGCTCGCGCGGGTCAGCGCGCCGGCCTGAGTCGTGTCGCGTTTCGTCGAGTGGCTGCGCCGGCGGCGCGGGCGGTGGACCGTCTATCCGACGGGGCGTCTCGCGCTGCTCGTCGCGTGCGCCGGCCTCGGATGGCTCCTGCCCGGAATTGCAGGGCGGGTGGCGGGCACGGCGGCGATCGTCGTCTGCATGGTGCTCGCGGCGTGGGATCTCTGGCGCCTGCCGACGCGCCGCGACGTCGAGGTCACGCGCACCGTCCCGACGCCGATCGGACTCGGCGATCCATACGTGATCCACTACGAGATCGACAGCTCGCTCCCGCGCATCGTTCAGGCGAGACTGTACGATGCCGTGCCCCCGGGGATCTCGGCGGTGGTGTCGGATGCGCCATTCCCGATCGGCGGCGAACGCGGTTTTTTCCTCGACGTCGACGCCGTCGGGCGGAAACGCGGGCGCCACGTCTTCGGCCCGGTCGCGCTCCGGATGACGTCGCCGCTCGGTCTGATGACGCGCATCGTTCACATCGCGCTGAACGACGAGACGGTCGTGGTGCCGTCGCTGTCGAACGTGCGGCGGCTGCGGGCGCTCGCGCTCCAGCACCGGCTGAGCGACGCCGGCGTGCGCGCGCTGCGCCAGCGCGGCGAGGGATCGTCGTTCACCGGCTTGCGCGACTACGTGCCCGGCGACGATCCGCGGCTCGTCGACTGGAAGGCGACGGCGCGCCACGCGCGGCTGATCACCCGCGAGCAGACGATCGAGCGGTCGCAGACCGTGATCGCGATGATCGACTGCGGCCGCGCGATGACCCAGCTCGCCGGACGCTACTCGCGCTTCGAGCACGTGCTCTCGGCGGCGCTCGTGCTCAGCGACGTCGCGGCGCCGCGCGGCGCTCGCGTCGCCCCCGTCGCCGTCGACCCCGCGGTGCGCGCGGTCGGCCCCGCGCCGCAGGGACGCGCGGCGCGGCGCCGTCGGCGCACGACGCTGAGCGCGCTCGACGCAACGGTCACCGAGCCGGATTATGCGTCGGCGTTCCGCGTCCTCGCCGTGCGGCAGCGGCGGCGCGCGCTCGTCGTGTTCTTCACCGATGTGATCGACCTACAGAGCGCGAAGTCGTTCCTCGCCTACGCGACGCGCGCGGCACAGCGGCACATGCTCGTCGTCGTCGCGATCGAGAACGAGGAGCTCGCGGCGACGGCGCGTCCGTCGACGGACGGCAGCGCGGCACTTTTCCGCAGTGCCGCCGCGGAAGAGCTAGTCCGT
>CBHWBX010000266.1:0-6618 GCA_966111935.1 uncultured Gemmatimonadaceae bacterium | reverse complement strand
ATCGAAGTCAGCGATGACGTCCCACGTGGGACGTCATCCACGGAGATAGCCAGACGGTTGATAGATCGCGCTCGGTCGCCGGCGCTCTTCACCGCCTGCGGAGAGGAGATCGAGTGGTCATCGAACTCAGCGATGACGTCCCACGCGGGACGTGACCCGCCGAGATAGCCAGACGGTTGATAGATCGCGCTCGGTGGGCGGCGAGTCGCCGGCACCGGCGCTTTCCAGTGGCTTCGGACAAGAGATTGCGAAAGCCGATCGAAGCGGCGCCGACGCTACGGCGAGCTCGTCGCGACCGTTTGATCGGCGGACGTGACGATCACGAAGCCGACGCCACCACCGCCGCCGCCGCCGCCGCCCGCTTGTGTCGCCGTGACCGGTGCGCCGTTTGGCGCGGCCTTCGCGCCACCCGCGCCACCGTCGGTGCCGCTCGCCGAGCTTCCACTTCCGCCGGGGGCAGCCGTCGTCGCGAGCTTGCCGGCATCGCCCGTGTCGCCGCTGCTGCCGTCGCCTGACGCTTCGCCGCCGCCACCACCGTTTGCGGCGAGCGTGCCCATCGCGCGCACGATCGGTGATTCGAGCATGATCATCCCGCCCGAGCCGCCACCACCGCCGCCTGCATCACCGTCGGAGAACGTGCCGTCTTTGTGGCCGCCGCCGCCCCCGCCCCCGCCGACGTTGATGCCGGCCGACGCTGCGATCTCGATCTTCGTTTCCGCGGCGATGTAGATCGCGCCGCCGCCCTTGCCTGCTGCCCCGCCTGGATCGTCGCCCGTGCCGCCTGCTGCGCCGGGACAACCGCCGAGCGGGCCTAGCGGCGTCGTCACCGCTTCTCCACCGGTGCCGCCGGGGATTGCGGTGCCGTCGCTGTTCGCCGTGCCGCCCGTGCCGCCGGTGCCGCCGAATCCGCCACCGCCTCCGCCGCCTGCACCACCGGTGTCGGGTCGACCTGGGATCGCGCTGTTCGGACACGTCGTGCGCGCACCCGCGCCTCCGTCTGTGGCGTCGATCAGCGATGCTTGCTCGAGGGTCACCGTGCCGTACGCGACGATTGCGAGCGGAAGCGTTCCGGTGACGCGCAGCTTCGTGTTCGCCACGAAGCGGACGTCGCGGAACACGGCCACATCGATCGGACCGGCCTTGCCTTCGACTTTCATGTGCGTGACGGCGAGCGTGTTCGCCCCGCTCATCAGCACGCCGGTGTCCGTGTTGTACGTCGCGGTGCCCGAGACGACTGCGTCGACCGTCGGCGCGGACATCGCGCACGTGTCGATCTGCGAGGAGAACGACGTGCAGCCTGGCGGGCTGTCGACCGTTGGCGGCGCGTCGATGAGCGTCGGCGATTCGCCATGCTCGAACGAACAGGCCGCCGCGACGAGCGTGAGTACAACCGCAACTTTCACGGGACCAGGACGAGCTTTCCTTTGACCTGGCGTTTTTCGAGTCGTGTTAGGGCCTCGGCCGCTTCGGTGAACGGCAGCGTCGCATCGATCGCGGGCTTCAGCTTGCCCTCGGCGACCCACGCGAAGATTTGCTCGCAGTGCGCGCGATTGCGAGCGGGGTCGCGCATCGCGAACGAGCCCCAGAACACGCCGACGATCTGGCAGCCCTTCAGCAGGACGAGGTTGAGCGGGATCTTCGGAATCTCGCCCGACGCAAAGCCGATGACGAGGTAGCGGCCTTCCCACGCCGTGCCGCGCAGCGCAGCTTCCGCGAGCGGGCCACCGACGGGATCGTAGACGACGTCGACGCCGTTGCCGTTCGTCAGCGCTTTGATCCGATCTTTGAGATCTTCTTTGCTGTAGTCGATCGCTTCCGTCGCGCCGTGCTCGCGACAGAACGCGAGCTTGTCCGCGCTCGACGCAGCCGCGATCACGCGCGCGCCCATCAGCGCGCCGAGCTCGACGGCGGCGATCCCGACACCGCCGGCCGCGCCGAGGACGAGCAGCGAGTTGCCGCGCTGGAGTGCCGCGCGATCTTGGAGCGCGTGATACGTCGTCGCGTAGGTGAGCAGCGTCGCCGCGCCGATCTCGAAGCTCACCGCATCGGGCAGCTTCACGCACGAGAGCGCGGGCACGACGATCTGTTCGGCATAAGCGCCGTAGATGACGGTCGCCGCGACACGATCGCCGACTTTGACTTCGGTGACGCCATCGCCGACTGCACCGACCACACCCGCGACTTCGCCGCCCGGTGAGAACGGCGGCGTCGGTTTGAATTGGTATTGCCCGCGCGTCTGCAGGATGTCGGGGAAGTTCACACCCGCCGCGCGTACATCGATGCGGACTTGGCCGGCCGCGACCGACGGCGTTGGTACTTCGTCGACGCGCAGACCCTGCGGACCGATCAGCTCGTGAATTCGTACTGCTCGCATGCGGGCCGCATCGTAACTAAGGCCAAGCTTGGAACGCGGGAGAAATGACCGAGCCGGTGGTAACGGGAGTTGAACCTCCGATCGCGATGAAGCCGACTCCACCGCCACCGCCGCCACCACCGCCCTTTTTGAACTGCGTGGGCGCAAGGCCTGCGGCATTCGCGCCTGCCCCGCCATCGCCGCCGTCCGCGCCTTCACCGGCATCACCCGCACCGCCGTTCGCGCGCGCGGTCGTCAGGCCACCGGGTGAACCGGGCGCACCGTCGTTACCGTCTGCGCCTTCGCCACCACCGCCGCCGTTCGCCGCGAGCTTGCCCGCGATTTTTACGCTCGGCGACTCGAGCACGATCATGCCGCCGGAGCCACCGCCGCCACCCGCGCCACCGTTGCCTTTACCACCTGCACCGCCGCCACCGCCGGCGTTGATCGAGCCGGTGGAATTGATCGTGATCGACACGGCGGATGCGATGAAGATCGCGCCGCCGCCATCGCCACCGCCGCCCGTCGTGTTCGTGTTGCCATCGCCGCCCGCGCCGCCGTCGCAACCGCCGAGGACGTGCGTCGGTCGCGTCGCGATGGCGACACCCGCCGTGCCTCCGAGCGAGGTGCCCGTGTCGTTATCGCCGTTGCCACCTTTGCCACCTGCACCGGCGAATGCGCCGCCACCGCCACCGCTCGCGCCACCGTTGTCGTCGGCGCCAGGACCACCAACGGCCGTTCCGCACGCAGCGTCGTCGCGTGCACCGGCTCCGTTGTTCGAGAGGTCGATCGCGCCATCGATCACGACGGCACCGGTCGCCACGATGCCGAGTGGACGATCCATGTTCGTGCCCGTGACACGCAACGTCGCGCCTGCATTCATAGTGAACGTGGAAACGAAGGCGACGACGTAGCTGCCATCCGGCGTGACGATCACGCTCGACGGCAACATGACATCGGTGTTCTCCGTCGAGAGCGTCAGCGTATCGGTGTTGTAGGTATTCGCACCGGTGAGCACGATCGGATCGCCCGGCATCAGCTGTGTGCACGTATCGAGGTGCGTCGTGAAGCTCTCGCAGCCCGGCGGTCCATCGATGAGCGGGCTGTCGATCATGACGACGTCACCATCGATGCGCGGGCCGTTGAATTGCCCGTGATCGAACGAGCAGGCGACAACAAGCAGCAGGCAAACCACTCCTGCTATGCGCATTGCTCCATTGTGCCCTAGCTGGCGGCTGGATCGGCAGCGTAGGTGCCTAACACGTGCAGTTCTGTGGTCAGCGGCCGGATCTCGTCGAGCACCGTCTGGAAAGGCGCTGTTGCCGCATGTCCGAGCACATCTGCGTAGAACCGATACGTAAAGGGAGCCGACGGAATCGGCCGAGATTCCAGCTTCGTGAGAGACAGCCCGTGTGCGGCAAATCTCATGAGGATCTCGCCGAGGGCGCCGGGCCGGTCCGTCAGGGACAGTAAGAGGGAGGTCTTCGCGCGGGCATCCTCAGGCACCGGCGCCGGATGCAGTGCCACTTCAACGAAGCGCGTCGCATTGCCGGCTGACGTCTGGACGCCTTGCGCGACGATCGCAAGCCCATACGCTTTCGCGGCCGCCGCACTCGCGATCGCGCCGAGTGTCCGGTCTCCGGACTGTGAGACGCGACGAGCCGCGCCCGCCGTGTCGAGCTCGGGTCGCGCGGTGAGATGCGGATGCTCCGCGAAGAACGCCGTGCATTGCGCGAGCGCTTGCGGATGCGACATCACGATGCGGAGCTCGTCGAGCTTCACGCCCGGCAACGCGAGCAAACAGTGCTCGATCGAGCTGACGACTTCACCCGTGATGTGAAGCTTGCCGTCGGCGAGCAGGTCGTACGTCTCGTTGATGCTGCCGGCCGTCGTGTTCTCGATCGGTAAAAGGGCCAGGTCGGCGGCACCGTGAATCACGGTATCCGCGGCCGCGCGAAACGAGTCGAAGCCCGTCAGTAATGCGCCGCCAGTACGCCCGCCGTAGCGGCGCTGCGCAGTGAGATGGCTGTAGCTGCCCTCGACGCCTTGATAGGAAATACGGAGCGGCGCGTCCGGTCGATTACGCACCGTTTGTTCTTGGTGCGCGACGGACATGTCCATCACCACGCGATATAGCCGCTCGATTTGATGCGGATCGATGCCGGCCTCCGTCGCGTGCTCGCGCAGACGGAGCAGAAGCCGCTCTTCACGCTCGCGATCGCGAAACGGGCTCGCGCTGTCGAGCTTCGCAAACGCAACTTCCTCGACGATTTTGAGACGTTCCGCTAACAGCGCGATGATCTGGCGATCGACCGAATCGATGCGATCGCGGAGCGTGCCGAGGTCCATGCCGCACTGTAAGATGTAGCGTGGCCGAAAAGACCGAGTTAGTGCACGAACCCGAGGAGGGTCCGGACAATGCACGCGAGCTTGCTTCGGCTTCTGAACCGCCTGTGGTCGCCCGTTTGGTGGTCGAGATCCGCAGCGACGGCTCGCGAACTATCGCCCGCGGAGCGCTCGAGGACGCACAGCGTGGTGAACGTGTTGCGATCGAGGCGCGCGGTGACAGTCCGATGATGCTTGCGATCGCGCTCGCCCGCTCACTGACCCGACTGCCGTTCGAGATGTTCCGGCGTCCGACGGGATCACTGGGCACAGGCGCACGCTCGGGTGTGCGCGGGTTACTCGGACGCCGCCGAGATAAGTAGCCCAAGTCACGGGGCACGGGCCCTGCAGTGTTCTGCCCCATGCAGGACGTTCGCTGGCCTCTCCTGAAACGGCTCCTGGTCGAAGATGGCTGGGAGTGGAAAGAAAACACGCTCTACGCACCGCGTGAAACCATGTGGTTCACGACCAGCTCGGAGGCCCCGAATTACGCCGAGTTCCGCGACCGTATGAGTGAGACCCTCGAAGAGGTCAACCAGGGCGACCTGCACCATGACCTCGTTTCCCTGGTGACCGCCCTCGATACCGTCCTGCGGGGAAACTAGCCCCGTCTCCCCCGCCCAGGCGGGGTAACATTCACGGCCGGTGGGCGCTCGCCTCGGTCGCTACGAAGTTCTGAAGCCACTCATCAAGAGTGAGCTTACGGAGCTCCTTCTGGCCCGCGCGGAGGGCATCGAGGGGTTCCAGCGCCACGTCGCGATCAAGCGGCTGCACGCCGTTCACGCGCGCGACAAGGCCTGCCTCGAAGCCTTTGTGAACGAGGCCCGGCTCGCCGCTGCCCTGCACCACCACAACATCGTCCAGGTGCTCGATATCGGCGAGCAGGGTGGTCAGCCGTACTTCGCGATGGAATACGTCCATGGCGTCGACCTGCGCGGGCTCCTGAACAAGCTGTCGAAGCGCAGCGAGCAACTGCCGCTGCAGCATGTCGTCTCGATCATCGCGGCCGCTGCCGCCGCGCTCCATCACGCGCACGAGCAACGCGGTCCCAACGGCAAGCCGCTCGGCATCGTTCACCGCGACGTCACGCCCGGCAACATCCTCGTCGGCTTCGACGGCAACGTGAAGGTCGTCGACTTCGGCATCGCCAAAGCCGCCATCAAGCGGATGAAGACAGACCATGGCGTGTTGAAGGGCCGCGTCCCGTACATGGCGCCAGAGCAATGCGCAGGCAAAGAAGTCGACCGACGAAGCGACGTATTCGCACTCGGCGTCGTCGCATACGAGCTCGCCACCGTGCGTCGCCTCTTCAAAGGCGCGAGTGAATTTTTGACGATGAGCGCGATCGTCAACGGCGATATTCCGAGGCCCTCGCAATACCGGCGCGATGTGCCACCCGCGCTCGAAGCGATCATGTTGAAGGCGCTCGCGCGTGACCCACGTGATCGATTTCCGACGGCGGGCGAGATGGCGATGGCCCTCGACAAAGTCGCGACCGAAGTCGGCGTCGGCGCATCGACGACGGCCCTCGCGAATTACATGCGCCTGCAGTTCGGCGAAGTGAAAGAGCCGTGGCTCCTGACGGGCGTCGATTTCGAGTCGGAGTCTGAAACGACTGACGTCGACTTCGACGGAGGCGCCAGTGGTCTTGCGCCGCCACCACCGGAGTCGGTGAAGAACAATGCGATCCCACGTCGCATCCAAGTGACGCGCAGCGCGCCGATCGCGCAAGTTCGCAACGTCATCACGCCGTCGAAGCCGGCCGAGATCGACAAGTCGTACTCGGTCACAACGGATGTCGATCCGCCGCCATTCGAGGCGCGTCGTCCGTCGACGGATAGCGATCTCGTGCCGCCGTTGCCCGCACCGCCGAAGCGAGG
>CBHWBX010000265.1:0-6661 GCA_966111935.1 uncultured Gemmatimonadaceae bacterium | reverse complement strand
ACTCTTGGGGACTCGAGTCGCACCGGTGGTGCGTGAGGCGCTGGGGTCGGTGTAGTGCGTTTTGCGGGTTTCGGGTCGCGGGTTGCGGGAAGGTGTGCGACGCCTGAGGCGTCGCTTTGATGAACAGCGTTTGGCGATCAGTGCTGTTCTCAACCAAGCCGCCGCCGCAGGCGCGGCGTTCCTTCCCGCAACCCGCCACCCGCGCCCCCGCAACCCGAGAGAATCCAAGACAGCCCCATCCATGCGCCATCCCCAAATATCTTGACATCAAGAGACTTGATGGCGAGATTAAATCCATGCAATCCAAGTCCACGTCCGGCGTTCACCTCTGGCTGGTGCTGTCCAGGGCGACCAAAGCGGTCGAAGCACGCGCCCTCGAAAGCATCGAAGCCACCGGCCTCTGCGCGAGCGACTTTGCCGTGCTCGAGTCGCTCCTCCACAAGGGCCCGCTCCCGGTGAACACCATCGGCAAGAAGCTGCTCCTCACGAGCGGCTCCATCACCACGGCAGTCGATCGTCTCGAGGCGCGCGGGCTCGTTCGTCGCGCCGAGGATCCGAACGATCGGCGCGTCCGGCTGGTCGAGCTCACCGACGATGGGCGCGAGCTCATCAAGCCGGCGTTCGCCCAGCACAAACGGGACTTGGATGGCGTCGCGTCGGCCCTGACGGCCGATGAGCGCACCACGCTGGTCAACCTGCTCCGCGCCCTGGGCACGAGTGCGGAGAGCGAGAGGTAATTATGGATCTCCTTGGCATTCATCATCTCACGGCGGTGTCGGCGAAGATTCGCGACAACCACCAGTTCTACACCAAGACGCTCGGCATGCGGCTCGTGAAGCGCTCCGTCAATCAGGATGACGTCAGCGCCTATCACCTCTTTTATGCCGACGCCAAGGGCGCACCGGGAACCGACCTCACGTTCTTCGACTGGCCGATGGCGCCGGAGCGTCGCGGCACGCGCTCGATCGTGCGCACGAGCCTCCGCGTCGACGGACTCGAGGCGCTCGAGTGGTGGCACGCGTATCTCCGCGATCGCGGCGTGCAGTCCGGCGAGGTCGTCGAGCGCGATGGACGCCTCACGCTCGACTTCGAGGATCCGGAGGGCCAGCGGCTCGCGCTCGTCGACGACAAGGGCGAAGGTACGGCGAACCCGTGGGATCGAAGCCCGGTCATCGCGGCGCATCAGGTGCGCGGCCTCGGACCGATCATTCTGAGCGTGCCTCGGCTCGCGCCGACCGACATGATTCTTCAGAAAGTCATGAACATGCGCCCGGTGCGCGAGTATCCGCATCCGGAAAATCCGCAGCACACGGTGCACGTGTACGAGATGGCGAACGGCGGCGCGCACGCCGAGCTGCACATCGCCGTGCAGCCCGACCTGCAGCCGAATCACCTCGGCGCGGGCGGGGTGCATCACGTCGCCTTTCGCACGCCGGACGCCGACTACGACGCCTGGGCGGATCGCCTGAACACCATGGGCGTTCCGAACAGCGGCAAGGTCGATCGCTTCTGGTTCCGCAGTCTCTATTTCCGCGAGCCGAACGGAATCCTGTTCGAGATCGCGTCGGATGGTCCCGGCTTCGCGGTCGACGAGCCCGAGGCGACGCTCGGCGAGCACGTGGTGCTCCCGCCGTTCCTCGAGCCGAATCGCGAGCAGATCGTCCGCAACCTCAAGCCGATCGACTGAGAGAGCAATGACAGATCTCGGGCACGTCCATCAATTCATCCCGTCGGCCGGCGACGACGTCACGCTGCTGATGCTGCACGGCACCGGCGGTGACGAGAACGATCTCATCCCGCTCGCTCGAGCACTGCCCCCCGGCGCGGCGATCCTGTCGCCGCGCGGCAACGTGCTCGAGCACGGCATGCCGCGCTTCTTCCGGCGGCTCGCCGAAGGGGTGTTCGATCTCGTCGACCTCGAGCGCCGCACCGACGACCTCGCGGCGTTCATCGACGGGGCCGTGAAGCACTACGGCATCGATCGCGACCGCATCATCGCCGTCGGTTTCTCGAACGGCGCGAACATCGCCGGCAGCCTGCTCCTGCGGAAACCCGGCGTGATTCGCGCCGCGGCGTTGCTCAGTCCGATGGTGCCGTTCGAGCCGAAGGAGCAGCCGAATCTCGGCGGCACGCGCGTCTTCATCGGCGCGGGGCGCAGCGATCCGATCGTCCCGCTCGCGCAGGTCGACCGCCTCGCGCAACTTCTGCGCGAGGGCGGCGCCGACGTCAGCATGCATCTGCACCCCGGCGGCCACACCATCACGAACGACGAGCTCACGGCGGCACGGCAATGGATCTCCAACTAGGCGGCATGCACCATGTGAGCAGCCTGAGCGCTCACATCGGTCGCACCCGCGATTTCTACACGCGCGTCCTTGGCATGCGTCCGGTCATCACGACGGTCAACCAGGACGAGCCGACGATGTACCATCTCTTCTTCGCCGACGGACACGGATCGCCGGGCACGGAGATGACGGTGTTCGATCTGCCGCACGCGGCTCCCGAGCAGCGCGGCAACAACGCCATCTCGATGACCACGTTCCGCGTCAACGGCGAGGCGGCGCTGCGTTACTGGGACGAGCGGCTCACCAATCTCGGCGTTCCGCACGGCGAGATCTACGAGCGCGACGGTCGCGCCGTACTCGACTTGGACGATCCGGTGGGCACGCAGCTCTCGCTCATCGACGATCGCGGCGTCGGCGCGGCGTCACCGTGGGCCGAGAGCCCGGTGCCGGCCGAGCATCAGATCCGCGGGCTCGGCTACGTCGCGATCACCGTACCGCTGCTCGCGCCGACCGATCGCTTTCTGCGCGAGGCGCTCGGCGCGGTCGAGGATCACACCTATCCGGTCGCCGACGCGCCGCAGCATTCGGTGCACGTCTATCGGATCGGCGACGCCGAGCATCACGTGATGGTGCGTCCCGATCTGCCGCGCGCCAGATACGGCTCGGGCGGCGTGCATCATCTTGCGCTGCGCGTGCCCGACGGCCAGACGATGCAGGAGTGGGAGGAGCGGATCTCGACGCTCGGCTATCGCAACAGCGGCATCGTCGACCGCCATTACTTCACGTCGCTCTATGTCCGCGAGCCCGGGCACATTCTCTTCGAGCTCGCCACGCTTGGCCCGGGCTTCGAGGTCGACGGCCCGATCGATCCGACGCGCATCTCGCTCCCGCCGTTCCTCGAGCCGCGCCGCGCCGAGATCGAAGCATCGCTGCGTCCCATCGAGTGATCGCCCAGCGTCACCGGCCGAGGATGCGCGCGACCTTCGACTGTGCGATCACCGCGTCGGGACTTTCCTGGAGGGCGCGCGAGTAGCTCGTCTGAAACTCCGCGCCGCCCTCCTTGCCAAGGAACAACCCGCGCGCTTCCTCGAGCAGCTTCTGCGCGCCCTCGGTGGTGAGCGGCGTCTCCTTGTCCTCGAGCCGTTCGTCGATCTGAACGATCAGCGCCGAGATCACTCGCAGCCACGCGAACGCCGGATCGAACGCGAGCAGCTGCAGCATCTGTCCGCCGCCCTCGAGACGCCCATGATCGCGCTCGTACCACAGGCGCTGACGCTCGAGCAGCGTCTTGTGCAGGGCGAGCAGCCCATGCCGCAGCTCGTTCAGGGTTTTGACTTCGGTGTCGGTGGCGCTCATGGCGACTGCTCCTCGTGTGCGGCGTAATTCCGGCTGACGGATACTTCCAGCCGAAGAATACGAAGACGCGGAATGGGCGGAGCTGGCGGAAGACTGCAACGGCAAATGCCTTCTTCCTTTGTTCCGTTCATTCCGCGTCTTCGTTTCTTCCTGTGGATCCGTCCTTGATGGCTTCGCGGGCTTCGGCCGTTCGTTCGCGGGCTTCGTAAATCGTGATCGAGGTGTCCGCGTACGTGCGACGGAGCTTGCCCGTCGGCAAGACATGCGTCCGCGCGTGCTCGACCGCGAGCAGTCGCGCGAACGGCTGCGCGCGCCAGGTGTCGATCACCCGGTCGAGCATCCGCGACTCGTAGGGCGGATCGGCGAAGGCGATGTCGTACGCGCCGGCCTCGAGCCGCGCGACGAACGGCAGCGCATCGTGCTTGAAGATCCGCGTGCGATCGCGCAGGCGCAGCGCGGCGATGTTCGCCTTCAGCGCGTGCAGACTCCCCGGGCGAAACTCGACGAAGTCGGCGCGATCCGCGCCGCGCGACAGCGCCTCGAGGCCGAGCGCGCCGGTGCCGGCGAACAGATCGAGGATCCGCGCCCCCGGCAGATCGGGCGCGAGCAGATCGAGCAGCGCCGCGCGGACGTGCTCGGCCGTCGGCCGCACCCGCGCGTCGGGCGACGTGAGATTTCTTCCCGCGAATTTTCCGCCGACGATACGCATCGCCGGAATCTATTCGTCGACGATCGCGAAATGCCGCGCGGTGCGATCGTAATCCGTAAACAGCGCGGCCGCGTCCGGCTCGACGACGGCGCGCGCCGGGTCGTCGCCGGCGAACGCGCGGATCGCGTCCATCGACGCCCACTCGCTTTGCACGACGACTTCGCCCGGCGTCGACAGCACCCGCGCTCGGAGAAATCCGGGAATCCCTTCGAGCGCGGGGCGTACCTCGCGACGGAAGACCTCGACGTACGCCGGCACGTTCGCCGGCGCGAGGCGCGCGCTCCAGACGCGAACGATCATCAGGGCTTCGGGTGCACCGGCGTCTTGGCGAGCGAGCCGGCGACGGTCGTCCACGGCCGCACCTTCCACGACTTGATCAGGCCGTTGAGCACGTACGGATCGGTCTTCGCGAACTCCTCGACGACCGCCGGCGAGTCGGCGTCGAAGACGAGCAGCGCGCCGTCGACCGGATCGCCGAGCGCGCCGGCGAGCACGAGCTCCCCGCGTCCGTGGGCGTCCCACGCCTTGGCGAGGTGTGCGTCGCGAAACTCGCCGCGCCGCTCGAGATAGTCGGCCGCCGTTTCATAGAAGAGCAGGTAGTGCACGGTCGTCTCCGGTTGGAATGCTTGCCAAAGTCAAGTAAATGGTTGATAAAGTCAAGTAATGGGTCCAGGACCCAGAAAGCACGGGCTCTGTCCATTCACCGGCCCGGCGTCGAGCAGCGCCGAGCAGTCGTCGAGCCGGAAGCAGCCGCAGTCGAGGGCGATCCGGAGGACCGAGCGCATCCGCTCGGCGCGCGCGACCATCTCGTCGATCTCGACGAGCTTTCGCGTCGCCAGCTCCCGCCAGCGCGTCGCCGGCGGCGTGCCGGGACGGAAGTCGGTGACGAGGCGCTTGATCTCGGCGATCGTGAACCCCGCTTCGCGCGCGAGCGCGATCAGCGACAGCCATTCGAGAATCGAGGCGTCGTACCGGCGCTGCCCACTCGAGCGCGCGGGCTTCGGCAGGAGTCCCATGCGTTCGTAGTAGCGAATCGCCGACGGCTGCATCCCGGCGCGGCGGCCGATCTCGCCGATCGTCATCAATTCCACGGTGAATCCTTGACTTGAAGTGCGCTTCAACTTGTAGGCTACGCCGCTCACCGGGCAATGCCCACTATCGAAGGAGATACACATGACACACGCTGCCGCCCTGCCGTCGCTGAGCGACGCCGATTTCGCCGACGTCACCGGGCCGGGGAGCGGGCTCGTCGCCGTGGACTTCTGGGCGGAATGGTGCGGGCCCTGCCGCATGATGGCGCCGGTCGTCGAGTCCGTCGCGCGCGAGCTGCCACAGATCCGGTTCATGCAGATGGACACCGACGCGAACCCCGCGACCATGGCTCGGCTCGGCGTACGCGGCTTGCCGACGACCCTGCTGTTTCGCGACGGCGAGATCGTGGAGCGCGTCGTCGGCGCGGTGCCTTCGACCGTGTTTCGCCAGCGGCTGGCGCGTCACCTCGGGTGACTCAGTTGGCGTGACGGCTGGGCTGACTGCAACCCGGGGCCGAAATTGGCGCCGGGATCCGGTCTACTGTATTGTGAGATGGCGCACGTTGAATTCCTTGGACGTGCTCAGTCGGCGCGATGTCGCGTGCTTGCCAGACTTTTGGCTCACAATGCAGCGAGGATGACGCCATTGATCGCACCAGCGCAACAGGCAGTCGGTCGTGACGTGCGAGTGATGATCGCCGACGACCACGCGATCGTTCGCGATGGACTTCGCGCGCTCGTGGACGCGCAGCCGGGGCTGACCGTCGTCGGTGAAGCGTCCGACGGCCAGGAGGCGTGGCAGCGCGCCTGCGAGCTGCATCCCGACGTGCTCGTGCTCGACCTCTCGATGCCGATCGTCGGCGGCGCCGAAGCGGCGGATCGCATCGCGCGCGACTGTCCGACGGTGCGTGTGCTCGCGCTGACGATGCACGAGGAGCGCGGGTACGTCTCGCGGCTGCTGCGCGCCGGTGCGGCGGGCTTCGTCCTCAAGCGCACCGCGTCGTCGGAGCTCGTGCGCGCGATCCGCGCCGTCGCCGCGGGCGAGCGGTACGTCGACCCGGCGCTCGCCGGCGCGCTGCTCAGCGAGCAGGCCGCGCGTCCGTCGCGCGTCGGTGAAGCGTCGCCGTCGTCGACGGTCGCGCTCACGGTGCGCGAGACGGAAGTGCTGCGTCTCCTCGCGCTTGGCCACAGCAACAAGGAGATCGCCGGCGCGCTCTCGATCAGCGTGAAGACGGTCGAGACGCATCGCGCCAGCGGCATGGCCAAGCTCGGGATCACGA
>CBHWBX010000264.1:0-6664 GCA_966111935.1 uncultured Gemmatimonadaceae bacterium | reverse complement strand
TCCCCGGGAAGAGCGCGCCGAGGTTTGCGCCGATGACCTGCTCGAGCGGCACGAAGTGATACGGCCGCCCGCTTACCGGCACCCAGCGCGAGAGGCTGCGCGGCACCTTCACGCGCGCGAAGCGCAGCGCACCGGATTCGGGATCGCGAATCTCGACGGCGAGCGACAGCGAGAGATTCGAGATGTATGGAAACGGATGTCCCGGGTCCACCGCGAGCGGCGTGAGGACCGGGAAGATCTGCGACTCGAAGTACTCGTCGATCGTGCCACACTCGGACGGCGTGAGATCTTTCACGCCGACGAGACGGACGTCTTCGGGCTCGAGCTCGCTGAGCAGCTCGTCGAGGCACTGGCGCTGAAGCGCGCAAAGCCGCGCGACCTCGGTGTAGATCGCGTCGAGCTGTTCCTGCGGTGTGAGCCCGTCGGGCGGTGTCTGCACCACGCCGGCCGCGACCTGTCGTCGCAGCCCCGCGATGCGCACCATGTAGAACTCGTCGAGGTTCGCGCTGAAGATCGACAGAAACTTCACGCGCTCGAGCAGCGGTACGCGTAGATCGAGCGCTTCGTGCAGCACGCGGGCATTGAAAGCGAGCCAACTCAGCTCCCGGTTCAGATACAACGAGGAGCTGGACGATTCGTCGGACATGTGCCTGGAATCTATGGTCGAGGAAGAACCCTATTACTTAGAAATACCCCAAAGCCCGCCGGAAGGCAGCCTCGACCGTTACAATTCCGGTCACAAAGCGGTCACGGACCGTTCGATCTCCTCCGCGTGATGCTTGATCTGCTTGCCTTCGGCCAGGAAGACCGCGTCCTCGCCGATGTTCGTCGCGAGGTCCGCGACCCGCTCGAGGTTCCGGCTCACGAGCAGCAGCTCGAGCGATGGCGTGATCGTGCGCGCGTCTTCCATCATGTGCGTGACGAGGATGCGAAACACCGAATTGTGCATGGCATCGACTTCGTCGTCGGCGCGACAGACCTCACGGCCGAGCACGCCGTCGGCGCGAACGAACGCGGTCAGGCTGTCGCGAAGCATTTGCCGCGCGCGACGCGCCATCTCGCCGATCTCGGGATCGGGAGTGATGACCGTGCTCGTCGCCGCGATCCGGATCGCGCACTGTGCGATGTTCACCGCGTGATCTCCGACGCGCTCGAGATCGTTGGTGACCTTGATCGACGAGATGATGAAGCGGAGATCGCGCGCCATCGGCTGCTGCGTCGCGAGCAGGTTGATCGCCTGATCCTCGAGCTCCAGCTCCATGGTATCGAGCTCGCGATCGCCGGACAGCACCGCTTCGGCCATGTTGGCGTCGCGGCTGAGCAGCGCGTCCACCGCCAGGTCGAGCAGCGACGTGGCGAGGTCGGACATATCGAGCAGGCGCTGCTTGAGCTGCGCCAACTGGTCGTGAAAGTGTCTGAAGCCGGTTGCGGCGGCCGTTTCGACGGGGCTCATCCGAACCTCCCGGTGATGTACGCCTCGGTTCGTTCGTTGACCGGGCTCGTGAAGATGCGATCGGTCGGCCCGGACTCCACGAGCTCTCCGAGGTAGAAGAATGCGGTCGTGTCGGAGACACGCGCCGCCTGCTGAAGGTTATGCGTCACGATGATGATCGTCAGCTCGCGCTTGAGCTCGTAGACGAGCTCCTCGATCTTCTGCGTCGCGATCGGATCGAGCGCGCTCGCCGGCTCGTCGAGCAGAAGCACTTCCGGCTCATTGGCCAGTGTACGCGCGATGCACAAGCGCTGCTGCTGACCGCCGGATAGGCCGAGAGCGCTCTCGCGCAGCCGGTCCTTCACTTCGTCCCACAACGCCGCGCGCTGCAATGCCGACTCGACGATCGCGTCGAGATCGGCGCGCTTGCGAATGCCGTTGATGCGCGGACCGTACGAGACATTGTCGTAGATCGACTTCGGAAACGGGTTCCAGCGCTGGAATACCATCCCGACGCGACGGCGCAGCGCAACGGGATCCATCTCCTTGCTGTAGACGTCGGTCTCGTCGAGAAGGATGCGTCCCTCATGACGCACGCCGGGCAACAGCGCGTTCATGCGGTTGATGGAGCGCAGGAACGTCGACTTGCCACACCCCGACGGACCGATCAGCGCCGTGACGCTGCGCGAACGCGTCGCGAGCGAGATGCCTTTCAGCGCCTTCTTCTCGCCATACCAGAACGAGAAGTTCTCGGCGGCGACGGCACCGCGTTCGCCCGCGGCCGTCGACGTTTCAGTGGTGCCCATGGCCCAGCGTCCGTCTCCCATCGCCGTCGCGCTCATCCGAACCGCCCCGTGACGTACGCCTCGGTGCGCGGATCGCGCGGCGTCGTGAACATCGTGTTCGTCGGGGCATATTCGATCAGCTCGCCGGAGAGCATGAACGCGGTGCGATCGGAGATGCGCGCCGCCTGCTGCATGTTGTGCGTGACGATGATGATCGTGACCTGCGACTTCAGCTCGTAGACGAGCTCCTCGACCCGCTGCGTGCTGATCGGATCGAGCGACGCCGTGGGCTCGTCGAGCAGCAAGACGGTCGGCGACGTCGCGAGCGCGCGCGCGATGCACAGGCGCTGCTGCTGGCCGCCCGACAGCGCGACGGCGCTCGAGCCGAGTCGGTCGTTGACTTCGTCCCACAGCGCGGCACGGCGCAGCGCATGTTCGACGATGTCGTCGGTCTGCTTCTTCGAGGGACGCTCGCTGCGCGGCAGGATCTTGAGTCCCGCGGCGACGTTGTCGCGAATCGACATCGTCGGGAACGGCGTCGGGCGCTGGAACACCATGCCGATGTGCCGGCGCACGCCGATCGCGCTCACTTCCGGCGCGTAGATGTCGCGTCCCTGAAAGCGCACTTCACCCTCGACGCGCGCATTCGGCACGGTCTCGTGCATGCGATTCAGGCAGCGCAGGAGCGTCGACTTGCCGCATCCCGACGGGCCGATGATCGCCGTGACCTGTCCCGTCTCGACGGCGAAGGTCACATCGCGCACGACGCGCGACGCGCCGAAGTACGCGTCGAGCCCTTCGGTGGCGATCGCGGCGACATCAACAGCGTCATCCTGAGGGAGCGGAGCGACCGAAGGACCCCTCTGCGCCGAGGAGATCCGCATCGCCTCACGGCCAAGGGGTTCTTCGCTGCGCTCAGGATGACGATCGTCGGCCCGGCGCGCGCTATCAGTCACCGCCGAGTCCGAAACGAGAACGCGTGGCAAACCGGGCAGCGAGACTGATGACGAGGACGAGCCCGAGGAGGACGAGTGCTCCCGCCCAGGCTTGTGCGTGCCAGTCGTCGTACGGAGAAGTCGCATAATTGTAGATCTGCATGGGAAGCGCGGCGATCGGCTGGGTCGGGGAAAGCGACCAGAAGTTGTTGCCGAAGGCCGTGAAGATCAGCGGAGCCGTCTCGCCGGCGATGCGCGCGACCGCGACGAGCGCGCCGGTGACGATGCCCGGCATCGCCGTGCGCAGCACGACGCTGAGCGACGTCCGCCACTTCGTGTAGCCGAGCGCGAGCGCCGCTTCGCGCATCGAGACGGGGACGAGCCGAATCATCTCTTCGGTCGCGCGCGTCACGAGCGGAATCATCATCGCGGCGAGCGCGATGCCGCCGGAGAGCGCCGAGAAGTGCTTGAAGGGACGGACGAGCAGTCCCCAGGCGAAGATGCCGAGCACGATCGACGGCAGCCCGTTCAGCACGTCGGAGAGGAATCGCACCGCGGTTGCGAGCCTGGTGCCACGCTGCTCGGCGAGGAACAGTCCCGCACCAATGCCGACCGGCAGTCCGATCAGCGATGCGATCAGCACGATGATGCCCGTGCCGGCGATCGCGTTCGCCATGCCGCCTCCCGGCTCACCCGCCGGCTTCGGCATGTTCGTGAAGAACGACCAGCCGACCGACGCGGCACCGGCCTTCACGAGATGCCAGAGGATGAGGATCAGCGGCAGGATCGCGACGACGGCGGCCAGATAGGTGAGGCTCACCATTACGTAGTTCACGACCCGGCGGCGCGACAGCGTGCGCGACGTGCTCGCGGCGAGTGCATCGCGATACGAGCGATGCGTCGTGCGGCGCGGCGCCGGCGGGGATGCAATGCCGCTCATGATGCTCCCGCGCGCGCCGTGCGCCAGACGAGCCAGCGCGCGATCACGTTCACGATGATCGTGACGATGAACAGCCCCGCGCCCACGGCCATCAGCGCCGAGACGTGCATGTCGTTCGTCGCTTCGGCGAACTCGTTCGCGATCAGTGACGCCATGCTGTAGCCCGGCTTGAACAGCGACGCCGAGATCTCGTGGCTGTTGCCGATCACCATCGTCACGGCCATCGTCTCGCCGAGCGCGCGGCCGAGTCCGAGAATCACACCGCCGATGATGCCGGAGCGCGCGTACGGCAGCACGGCGTCCCAGATCATCTCCCACCGCGTCGCGCCGAGCGCGAGCGCGGCCTCACGCTGCGAGCGCGGTACCGCGAGCAGCACCTCGCGCGTCACCGCCGAGATGTACGGCAGGATCATCACGGCGAGGATGGCTCCCGCGGCGAACATGCTCGGACCGTACGCCGCGCCGCTGAACAGCGGGAAGTCGCCGAGATGCAGCGTGTCCTTCACGAACGGCATGACGTGGTCGCGGATGAACGGCACGAGGACGAGAAAGCCCCAGAGGCCGTAGACCACCGACGGAATCGCGGCGAGCAGATCGACGAAGAAGGCGATAGGCTGGCGGACCCAGATCGGCGCGAACTCCGAGAGGAAGATCGCCACGCCGACGGCGAGCGGCGTCGCGATGATCAGCGCGATCGCCGAGGAAACGATCGTACCGTACACCGCGGGCGCCGCGCCGAACTTGCCGTTCACGGCATCCCATTCGCTCGTCGTGAAGAACGAGAGGCCGAACTGCCGGAGCGCCGGCCACGCGGCGTGGAACACTTCCCACGCGATCAGCAGCAGCAGGAAGGGGATGACGAGCGCGAAGCCCATCGTCGTCCAGCGATAGACGCGATCGCCATTCGACGCGCCTTCGATCGGGATGTCGGCGTTCGCGCTCACCGCCGTCGGCGGCGGTGTGATCGGCGCAACCGAGCCGTGAGTCACTTGCTGCTTCCGGCGGCGATCGAGTCGGCGCGAGCGACGAGACGGGTGGCGAGCGCCGCCGGCAGCGGCGCGTAGTCGAGCGACGACGCTTCCTTCTGCCCCTCGGTCAGGCTCCACCTGATGAATTCGCCGAGCTTCTTCGCCTTCGCCGCATCGGGCATGTGCTGATAGACGAGCAGCCAGGTGAACGACGTGATCGGATACGTATCCGCGCCGCCGGAGTTCACGATCGAGACACGGTAGTCGGTGTTCGCGGGGAACTTCGCGACCGCGGCATCGGCGGCCGCCGTCGCCGACGCGGCGCTCGGCGCGACGAACTTGCCGGCGGAGTTCTGTAGCTCCGCGGCGGAGAGCTTGTTCTGCGTCACGTATGCGAGCTCGACGTAGCCGATCGAGCTCGGGGTCTGCTTGATCTGTCCGGCGACGCCCTCGTTGCCCTTGGCGCCGAGTCCGACCGGCCACTGAAGCTCCTTCCCCTTCCCCGGCGCCGTCTGCCACGTCGGGCTGACGCTCGCGAGGTAGTCGGAGAAGATGTAGGTCGTGCCGCTGCCGTCGGAGCGATGCACCACGAGGATGTCCTTCGCGGGAAGCGTGACACCTGGATTGAGCTGCGCGATTCGCTCGTCGTTCCACTTCGTGATCTTGCCGAGGTAGATGTCGGCGAGCACGGGTCCGCTGAGCTTGAGCGACGGGACGCCCGGCAAGTTGTACGCGAGGGCGACGACGCCGACGACCGTCGGGATGTGGTAGACGGCACCACCCTTCGCCTTGGCGATGTCGCTGTCGCTCATCGGCGCATCGCTTGCGCCGAAGTCGACCGTCTGCTCGGAGAGCTGCTTGATACCGCCGCCCGAGCCGATGCTCTGATAGTTGATCTTCACGCCGGTCTTCGCGGCGTATTCAGCGATCCACTTCGAATAGATCGGTTGCGGGAAGGTCGCGCCCGCGCCGGTCAGGTCGGCGCCTGACGTAGAAGCCGCGGCCGGCTTCGAGGTATCGGTGCCCTTTCTGCCGTTCGAGCCACAGGCGATGGCCACCGGAAGCGCCGCGAGAAGAAACAAGCGTTTCACAAATGCTCCGCAGAGTTTAGGTGCGTTTTCGCACGCTGGAACGGTGGCCGACGTGTGCAACCATGGAGGTAACGTCATGTAACGGCCATGTAACAACGCACGGGGGTCGCCCCGATACGCGGAGGAAAAACGGGAGTGACTCAGCCGTTACAGAGGGCCAAAGGCTCCTTTACACGGATTGTAAAGATTGTCACGACCAACACCTCCCAGGAGCACCAAGTGTTCGCTCGTTTCTCCAAGCTTGCTGGTCTCGTCGTCGGCGCCGCGATGGCTGCCGCCCCGCTGGCCGCGCAGGATCTGACCGGCGCCGGCGCGACCTTCCCGGACCCGATCTATAAGAAGTGGTTCGACACGTATGCCACGAAGACCGGTGTGAAGATCAATTACCAGGCGATCGGCTCGGGCGGTGGCGTGAAGCAGCTCACCGAGGGGACGGTCGATTTCGGCGGCTCCGACGCGCCGATGACCGACGCGGAGATGGCGAAGCTCAAGGGTCCCGTCCTCCACGTCCCG
>CBHWBX010000263.1:0-6667 GCA_966111935.1 uncultured Gemmatimonadaceae bacterium | reverse complement strand
CCTTCGGGTTATGAGCCCGACGAGCTACCAGGCTGCTCCACCCCGCGGCAGTCTTAGTAATGTAAGATTTTGAGGCGGTTAGTCAAGGCGCGGCGCCCGCGACCTACCGCGTCTTCCCCGTCGAATCGGCGAACCGGTACAGGATCTCCCGATCCCCCCGAACCATCCCGAACACCTCGCGCGCGATCCGCTCCTGCGTCGCCGGATCGTGCTCGACCTTGTTCTCGTACGTCTTCAGCGAATCGACGACCTTCTGCAGCGAGTCGATCGACCGCTGCAACGACGCCTTTACCTGGCGCTGTCGCAGCAGATCGATCGTGCTGAACTCGCCGCCCTCGACCGCGAACACCAGAGCGCCGATGATCACGACGCCCGTGATGAGTCGCTTCACGACGACGGCACGCTCCGCCATCAGATGCCGTACAGCGCGCCGCCGGGGAACTCGGCCGCCGCACCAAGCTGGTCCTCGATGCGCAGCAGCTGATTGTACTTCGCCACCCGATCCGTGCGGCACGCCGAGCCGGTCTTGATCTGGCCGGCGCCGGTCGCGACGGCGAGGTCGGCGATGAAGGTGTCTTCCGTCTCGCCCGAGCGGTGCGAGATGATCGACAGATAGCCCGCGGCGCGCGCCATCTCGATCGCTTCGAGCGTCTCGCTCAGCGTGCCGATTTGATTGAGCTTGATGAGGATCGCGTTGCCGACGCCGTTCTCGATGCCGCGCGCGAGGCGCTCGGTGTTCGTGACGAAGAGATCGTCGCCGACGAGCTGGCAGCGATCGCCAAGCGCGGCAGTGAGCTTCGCCCAGCCGTCCCAGTCGTCTTCCGCGAGGCCGTCCTCGATCGAGACGATCGGATACTCGTCGATCCAGCTGCGATAGAGATCGATCATCCCTTCGGCGTCCTTCTTCCCCGCCCCGCTCTTCTTGAACGTGTAGGTGCCGTCCGAGTACAGCTCGCTCGCCGCGCAGTCGAGCGCGAGGGCGATCTCCTTGCCCGGCGCGTAGCCCGCGGCGTCGATCGCCTCGAGGATCACCTTGATCGCTTCCTCGTCGTCGCGCAGGTCGGGGGCGAAGCCGCCCTCGTCGCCCACGCCCGTCGCGAGCTTCCGCTTCACGAGGACTTTTTTGAGAGTGTGGAAGACCTCGGTGCCCATCGTCAGCGCTTCGGCGAACGTCTCGGCGCCGATCGGCACGATCATGAATTCCTGAAAGTCGACGGTGTTCGTCGCGTGCGCGCCGCCGTTGAGAATGTTCATCATCGGCACCGGCATCACGCGCGACAGCGGGCCGCCGACGTAGCGATAGAGCGGCATGTTCACCGACGCCGCCGCCGCACGCGCGGTGGCGAGCGAGACGGCGAGGATCGCATTCGCGCCGAGGCTCGACTTGTTCGGCGTGCCATCGAGCTCGATCATCGTGCTATCGATCCCGAGCTGATCGCAAACGTCGCGGCCGCGGAGCGCCGGGCCGATCGTCTCTTCCACGTTCTGGACGGCGTGCAGCACACCCTTGCCGCCGTATCGCTTGCTGTCACCGTCGCGCAGCTCGACGGCTTCGTGTTCGCCGGTGCTCGCGCCACTCGGCACCGCGGCGCGTCCTACGACGCCGTTCGAGCAAATGACGTCGGCTTCAACGGTCGGATTCCCGCGGCTGTCGAGGATCTCGCGGGCCTTGATGTCGGTGATGGTAACCATGCCCATAACGCTAAGGCAGGCCGGCGAATTTTGAAACGTCAGCCGGCGACCGGACGCTCCGAGGTGTGCACGCCGTACTCGGCCTCGATCGCCTCGGCCATGCGGGTCCAGGTCCGTGTCATCAGCTCGGTCCGGCCGTCATAGTCATAGCCGGTCGTCGGAATCGGCTCGAGGAAGTGCAGATCGACGCGTCCCTTGCGGACGTGGAAGGTCCCCTTCGGCATGACCTCGATCGTCCCGTGGACGACCGTCGGAACCACCGGGGACTGCGATGCGATCGCGAGCACGAACGGTCCCTTCTTGAACGGGCGCAGATGGTAGTCGTGCCCGCGCGTTCCTTCCGGACAGACGACGATCGCGCGCCCGCGCCGGACTTCCTTGGCCGCGACCTCGTACGACGAGAACGCCTGCTTCCGGTTCTCTCGCTCGACGAAGACGATCCCCGCACAATCCGCGGCAAAGCCGAACAACGGGATCTTCCGCAGCTCCGACTTCGCCACGAAGGTGCACCACGGCACCACGGACGCGAGCGAGAAGATGTCGAACCAGCTCACGTGATTGGCGACGAAGACCGCACCGTTGGGCTGCTGGAGCAGGTCGGCGCCGTGGACGACGATCTCCACGCCGGCTGCGCGGACGATCGTTCGCGCCCAAAGGCGAATGCAGCGCGCGTAGACGGAGCGCGGGCCCTGAGGAAGGCGCAGCAGGCGCGCCACGATCACCGTTGGCCCGAGAATCAGCGTCATCACCGAGGCGGTGAGCGCGACGAAAATCGATCGCATCAACGCGAAAGGTGATCGTGGCTCGCGACGTTCGCAACGCGCGCGCCGATGACCTTCACTTCTCCCGCCCCATCGTGACCTGCGTTACCGATGGCGGTGACGGGAATGCCGAACCGCGCCTCGAACGCTCCGGTATCGAGCGGAACCGGCGATGCGACGATGAGCTCATACTCTTCGCCGCTCGACAACCCCTGCTCCGCCGTGATTCCCTCGACGAGCGGTACGCGCGACGCGTCGATGGTGATGCCGACGCCGCTCGCGGCGGCGAGATGGCGGAGGTCGCCGAGCAGTCCGTCGGAAAGGTCGATCGCCGCCGTTACGCCGGCGCGCACGAGCCACTGTCCCTCTCGCAGTCGAGCCCGAGGACGCGCGAAGCGCTCGCGATGCACGCCGGGCTCTTCGCCGATGAGAAACCGGCGCAGTGCCGCTCCGGGACCGCCGAGCCGGCCCGTCACGTAGATCCGATCGCCAACCCGTACGCCGCTGCGCATCAGCGGGGCGAACGCCGCGCCGAAGACGGTCGTCGTGATCGAGAGCTCGCTTCCCGCGGCGATGTTCCCACCGCGCACGACGGTGCCGGCGTCGCGCACGGCGTCACCGATCCCATCGCCGATGTCGAGCAGCTCGGCGCGCCAGTCGTCGGGTACGATGAGCGAGACGAGGATGCCGAGCGGACGTGCGCCCATCGCCGCGAGATCGCTCAGCGCCGCGGTGACGGCACGGCACGCGACCTCGCGGGGGCTGAGCCACTCGCGGCGAAAGTGCCGATGCTCGACCGCGGCATCGACGCTCGTCACGATCTGCTCGCCGCGCGGCACCGCGAATGCCGCGGCGTCGTCGCCGATGCCGACCGCGAGGTCCCCCCACCGCTCGAGGAGCGTGCGGATCGCGTCGAACTCGACTCCCGGCCCGAGTGCGGTCTGGCTCACCAGACGGGCCCGGGAATCTCGGCGAGCACGGGATATCGATACGGGGTTGCCGAGAGATCCCAGACGCCGCGCAGCGACGCGACGACATCGTCGAGCGACGTGCCGCGCGTCCCCGCGACGCTCGGCGTGCGCTCGGCGGCGCGCCCGTGCGCGAATGCACCGAGCGCGCCGGCGACGAGCGGATCGCCGATCTGCGCGAGCAGCGTTCCGGCGATGCCGCTCAACACGTCGCCGCTCCCGCCCGTGCCGAGTGCCGGCGTGCCCGTCGCGCTGACGAGACGGTCCCCCGCCGGCGACGTGATCACCGTCGGGACACCCTTGAGCAGAACCGTCGCGGCAAGCTGCTGCGCGAGCGGGGTCGCGATGTCGTATCGCCCGGGCTCGACGTCCTCGCGCGCGACACCGGAGACGCGCGCGAACTCGACGACGTGCGGCGTGATCAAAGCGGGCCGTCCGCCCAGCAGCGACGCCAGCTCGTCAGCGCGATGCTCGAACAGCGTCAGCGCGTCGGCGTCGAGGAGCGTCGGACCATGCCAATTCTTTAATACACGTTCCAGCGTCGCGCGACTCGCGGTGTCGCGGCCGAGCCCCGGCCCGATCACGACGCAGTCGGCCCAGGCGAGCGCCTCGGCAGCCGCGGCGTCGGCGAGCGGCCACGCGGCGGCGAGCGCCTGCGGCTCGGCCTCCTGGATCACCGGCAGACTCTCGGGCGCGACGAACAGCTTCACCATCCCGACGCCGGTGCGGAACGCGCCGCGCGCCGCGAGAATTGCCGCGCCGGCCATCCCCGCATGTCCGCCGACGATCGCGAGCTTGCGCCGCTCGCCCTTGTGCGTGCTCGCGTGCGTCCGCGGCAGGTGCGCTTCGGCCCAGTGGTCGTCGACCAGTCTCGGCGCGCGGTCGTCGAGATCGCCGTGCACGCCGAGCCCGATGTCGACGACGACGATCGCGCCCGAGAGATCGCGATTGACGAGGTGGCCGCGCTTCATCGTGCCGAACGCGATCGTGAGATCGGCGGCGGCGCAGGCGTCGGCGTGCGCGCCGGTCGTCGCGTCGATCCCGCTCACGATGTCGAGCGCGACGAGCGCCGCGTGGCGTGCACGGCACTCCGCCGCACGATGCACCACGTCGACGAACGGACCGCTGATCTCGCTGCGTCCGCCGGTGCCGAAGATTCCGTCGACGACGATGCCACAGCCGAGCCCCATCTCCGCGGGGACGCGTCCGATCGCGACGCGATCGGCGGGAAGCTGGGCCAGCGCGAGCGCTCGCTCGAAGCGCGCGTCGTCAGTTTTCGCCTCGACGGGCTCGATCACGAACACGGGTGCGCCGGTGAGCGCGAGCGCGCGCGCGACGACCCACGCGTCGCCGCCATTGTTGCCGGGGCCCGCGAGCACGAGGACGCCTTCGTCGAGCCGGTCATGGAAGCGCAGCGCGATCTCCGCCGCCGCCGCGGCCCCCGCGCGCTCCATCAGCGCGCGCGACGGAATCCCCGCCGCGATCGCGGCAGCATCACGGGCCGCCGACTCCGAGGAGCTGACGACGGAAATCATGGGAGGATCGGGGGATCGAGAAACGGGGATCGAGCAGGCGATCATCGCGCGCCCGACGGACTATTTCTGCGAGATACCGACGGTTCGACCGTAGCTCAGTTCACCGTTGTCGATGCGGACGTTGAAGCCGCACTCGGGATTGCTGCACGCCCACGCCTTGTAGGTGATCGGCGCGCCGTCGCGACCGTAGTCGCTGAGCGGCAGCAACGTGCCGGTCTGGCACTTCTTGCACGCGGGAAATTCCATCGTTTTATCCATTCCTCCCCACCCCTCCCGACTTGTCCGTGTAACAGTAGCGCAGTCGTCAGACCGCGATCGTGCCGCTCCACGGGTATTCCCGCTCGAACGCCTGGTCGAAATCAAAGACTTCAACGAACTCGTCGCGCGTGTCAGTGGGCTGGCTCATGAGCAAACCTAGGTCGACGAGCGTGAACACCACGTCGCCGATGTCGCTGCTGCTGCGGACGCCCCAATGCTCGAGCACGAGCCGGGACATCACGCCGAACCGTTCGAGCGCCAGGTCGCGGCAGGCCAGTGCCAGCTCGCGCCCCGTGATGTGGCGTCGCTCGTCGAGCCGTTGCTGGCAATACTCGAGGGCGGCGAGCACGAAGAGATACGCGCGCTCGTCGAACCGCGGCTCGCGGAGCCTGATGCGGTCCATGATTCCGTCCCGAAATGCCAGTTCGGCCACCTACAGCCCTCCAAATGAACGGCGGGGCTGTTCTTAGCCCCGCCCAACAACAGAAAATGACGGTCGGGCGGACCCGGCACAACTCCCCCTAACCATCTGTTTACGGCACGCACCGTGCCGAGCTCTTTAGTACATTTCAGACTGTCGGATTGCTGGTCCCACCGGTTACTTCCGACGGTCGCTCCGCAGGACGCTGTTCATCCTTCTACGCCAAGCGAGAATGAAGCGCGCCTTCAAGTACGACGTAGCGATCACGTTCGTCGAGTTCGACAGCCTGACGGCCGAAGAGCTGAAGCGACGACTCGAGCACCGGCTCTCCAAGCCGGTCTACATTCCGCCCCACGGCGAAGACAAACCACGCACGCCCGCCGCGACGGCGGCCCTTCACAAGGCCATCGAGAAGGAGTCGCGCGTCGTCGTCGTGCTCTTTCAACGGCTGTGGGGCGTGACGGCCCACGGCGCGATCGAAGCCGCAGCAGTCAAAGCGCGCATCGGCAATCTGAAGCGCAAAGACGTCGTCGTCATTCCGATCGACACCGCGCCGATTCCGAGCTGGTTGAAGGGGGTTACCCTGAAGGCCGGCTCGCCCGCAGGCGACGCGGCGGTCGAGGCGATCGTCGAAGCGGTCACGACCGCCGGCGGCGCGCCACGGAAGCAGACCGACGCGCTCATCGCCGCACGCACGGCCGACGAGGAGCAGCGCGCCCGCGCGCGTGCATCCTTCCTCTCGTCGCAGCGCGCGCTCGCGTTGATCAACCGCGAGCTCGACTCGTTGTCGTCGGCGGTGCTGCGTCTCTGTGAGACGCCCGGCACCCTGCCCGAAGGCTTCGCCGCCGAGTCGCGTCGCACGCCCGATCGCACGACGGTCCAGATCGGACCGGTGGGCCTGAGCTTCTCGTGGATCCGCGGCCGCTCGAACTCGATCGCCGATGGCCAGCTGCTCGTGATCGAGTGGGCCGGTCAGCTCGGCGACCAGGCGCCGCCGCCGGCCGATGCGAAGACCGCGATGCCCGCCTTCGA
>CBHWBX010000262.1:0-6671 GCA_966111935.1 uncultured Gemmatimonadaceae bacterium | reverse complement strand
CCGCGACATCGAGCCGCGCGCCGCGGTGCGCATCGGTGTCTTTCGCAATCCGACGGCGCTGCTCGCGCACGCATGGCTCGAGTGCGGCGGCCGCGTCGTCGGCGACGATCCGGTTCGCGTCCGTCGCTTCGTTCCGTTACACGACTTCACGGCGCTCATGAAATGACCGGCTTTCTCGCGAGCACCCACACGCTCTCCGGCGCGCGCTTCCGGCGCGCCGCGTCGTGCCTCGAGTTTCTCGGCACGGGCGTGCACGACGACTGGAAGGACGAGCATGCGTCGATCGCGCTGTCGCGCATGGACTGGGAGCTCGCCGACGATTTCAGCGCCGGCGCGATGATCCTCGAGCGCGGCCACGTCGTCGTCGCCGCGGACGCGACGCTCTACGACCGCCGCACCCTCCTCGCCGAGCTGCATGCGAGTGGAGTGCGCCCCGCGGGATCGTCGGCGACCGATCTCATCGCCGCGGCGTATCGCGCCTGGGACCTCCACTGCGTCGAGCATCTGAACGGCGACTTCGCGTTCGTGATCTGGGACCGCACGCGGCAGCGCATCGTCGCCGCGCGCGACATCATCGGCATGCGCCCGCTGTTCTACTCCGACCTCGGCGGCCGCATCGTCGTCGGCTCGTCGGCGCGCGCCGTCGCCGAGTCGATCGGACGCGGCAACGCGTTGAACATCGCCGCACTCGGCGCGCAGGTCACCGGGTTCCTCTGGTCGGCGGGCAGTGACACCGTCTACGACGGTGTCGAAGTGGTACCCGCGGCACATCTTCTCATCGCCGGCGGCGGACGCGTGCGCCTCGAGCGCTACTGGCGTCCTCCCTCCGCGCCCGCCGTCGCGCCGATGAGTGCCGAGGATGCGCGCGTCGCGCTGCGCGACACGCTCATCAGTGCGGTCTCCGATCGCGTCGGAACGGGACGATCGACGGTGTGGATGAGCGGCGGCTGGGATTCGACCGCGGTCTTCGCCGCCGGACAGCATGCCCTTCCCCCGCTCGAGCGGAAGCGGCTGCGTCCGGTGTCGATCAGCTATCCGGCGGATGACGTCGGTTGCGAGGACGAGCTGATCCGCGCCGCGGCCGGCTTCTGGGGCGCACAGGTGCAGTGGGTGCCGAGCACGGAGATTCCTTTCCTCGACGATCTCGACACCCGCGCACAGCTCACCGACGAGCCGCCGGCGCATCTATATGAGCTGTGGAACCGGGCGCTCGCGCGTGGCAGTCGTGCCACCGGCGCGCGAATCGCCTTCGACGGCTGTGGTGGAGACAACCTCTTCCAGGTGTCCGACGTGATCGTCGCCGATCTCGTTCGATGCGGACAGTGGATCGCGGCCGCACGTCACCTGCGTGCCCGCCGTCGGAGCTGGCGTCACGCGGCGAGGCTCGCGCTGCTCCCGCTCGTTCCGCCGACGATTCTCGACGGACTCGCGCGCGCGATGCCCGCTCGCGTGCCGCGCCATTACATGGAGAGCGACGCTGCGCCGTGGGTGCGTCCCGAGTTCGTCGCGCATCACGAGCTGCGCGAGCGTGAGATCGCCTGCGTGCGTGCGGTGCGCGGCAGCTCGCATGCGCAGACCGAGTCGATGCTCTATCTCACGCTGCCGATCTGGTCATGGGGCGGCGCCTTCATGCGCGGACCGCTGCTCCAGGAAGGTGTCGAGACGCGATCGCCGCTGCTCGACCGTCGCGTGATCGAGCTCGCGCTGTCGCGCCCGATCCACGAGCGCGCGGCGCCGCGCGACACGAAGCTGCTCCTCCGGGGCGCAATGGAGGGGCTGCTTCCGCCGCGGGTCCTCGAGCGCCGGCCGCGCCGCACCGGCACGACGATCGGCTTCTCCCGGCAGCGCATGCGCGAAACCTATCCTGCGCTCGTCGACCGGCTGTTCAGCGCACCGCTCTGCGTCGCCGATCTCGGGATGGTCGATCCGGCAATCCTTCGCTCGGCCTGTGAGCGCGTGCTCGCCGGCGACGGCGGCGAGTCGCTGAGGGTGAACCTGTTCCATGCAATGAAAGTCGAATTCTGGCTTCGCGGCCTCGCGACGCGCTCGGCGGATGTCGACGCTCGCTCGGCCGAATGGACTTCGCGACAGGTCGTCGCGAGCTGTGCGGGCCAGTCGCCCGCAATCGACTGACAGGAGCAGTCATGTATCAGAAACCCACCCTACAACGGTTCGGCACGCTCCGCGACCTGACGCTGATCGGCATCGGCGAAGACGGAGACGGTGGCATCTGGGGAAGCGGCCGCCTCGACGGCGACTGGTACTACCCCGACCGTTCGTAAGACACTCCTGGACGGCGCCGGCTCTCCGGCGCCGTCCCCCTCACCGGGGCTCCCATGCCTGACTATCGACTCTTTGGAAGCGTCTTTCGATCGGAGCTCGAATTGCCCGAGCTCTTGCCGCAACCCGCGCGACGCCCGCGCTGGGTGTTGTCGTGCACCGGCCTGGCCTCGGCCGTCGACCCCGGCGAGCTCGCACTGCTCGGCACCGAAGACGTGAACGCGACCGCCCGCGTCTCACTCTACCGGACGCGCATCGGCTTCCGTCTCGTGTTCGACGACACCGGCGTCTTCGACATCTCCGGCGACGGACGCATGGTGCACTGGACCGCGCCGCCCAACGTGAACCTCGACAGCGTGCGCAAGGACGTGCTCGGACGCGTCGCCGCCGTCTGCCTGCAGCTCGACGGCATGAGCGTCCTGCACGGCAGCGCTGTGCGCATCGGACGCGAGGCGATCGTCTTCCTCGCGCCGAAGTTCCACGGGAAATCGACGACCGCCGCGGCGCTCGTCGATCGCGGCGCGCGGCTGCTCGCCGACGATCTCGTTGCTGTCACCGCCGACGGTTTGCCGCACATCGCGCCGAGCGTTCCGGTCGTGCAGCTCTGGCGCGACTCGGCCGCGCGCGTCGCGCAGCGCGACGCCTCCGATCGCGGCAACGGGACGTCGATCAAGATTCAGCGCGGATGGGATGACACCCGCCGGCGCGCGACGGCTCCCGTGCGCTTCGGCGCCGCGTATCTGCTCGCGCCGTTCCTCGACGATCCGGTTCGGCACGTCCAGCGCGTGCAGCTGCGGGCCGTCGCCGCCCCCCTCGCCCTGCTCGGCCAGGCGAAGGTCGGCGCGCTGCTCGGCACCGCGTGGCGCAGTCGCATGCTCTCGCGGCTCACCGCGATCGCCGCCACGGTGCCCGTCTATCAGCTCGACCTGCCGCGCGACTACGGGCGGCTCGATGAGCTCACCGACACGATCTGGAAGTGGCATGCGCCGACGCGCATCACGGCGCCGGTCGCGGTCTCGTCGGCATGACGGCACGCGCCGCGGACGACGTCATCGTTCGTGTCGACGGGCTCGAGAAGCGCTTCGCCGCGCCTCGACGCCTGCTCGAGACGGTGCGCCGCCCGCGCGCCCGCGAGTACGTGCAGGTGCTGCGCGGCGTCTCGCTGGAGGTCAGGCGGGGCGAGTTCTTCGGCCTCCTCGGACCGAACGGCGCCGGTAAGACAACTCTATTTAAGATTCTCTCAACGCTCGTCCTTCCGGATGCCGGATCGGCGAACGTCGCCGGTGCCGACGTCGCCGCCCACCCCGCGGCCGTCCGTCGCGCCCTCACCCCGGTGATCGCCGACGAGCGCAGCCTCTACTGGCGGCTCACCGGGGTGGAGAATCTCGATCTCTTCGCGGCGCTGTACGGACTCGGCGCCGATGCACGACTTCGCATTCCGGAGCTCCTCGATCTCGTCGGGCTGTCGACGGCCGGCCACCGGCGCGTCGGCACCTTCTCCTCCGGGATGAAGCAACGTCTCCTGATCGCGCGCGCCCTACTGTCCCGCCCACTCGTTTTGCTCCTGGACGAGCCTACACGAAGTTTGGACCCGGTAGGCGCGCGCGACTTCAGGCAGTTCCTGCGGGAAAACGTCGTCGGCGGCGAGGGCTGCACGGTCATTCTCGCCACGCACGACGCCGACGAGGCGTTCGACCTCTGCGACCGGCTCGCGGTGCTCGATCGCGGACGCGTCGTCGCGTCGGGCACGGCGGACGAGCTGACGCGCCTCGCCGGCGCGCAGCGCTATCGCGCCGTCGTGTCGTCGCCGCATCGCGAGCGAGCGGTCGCCGCCCTCTCCGCCGCCGGATGGCCGGCGTTCGCGGGCACCGCGAGCAGCGACGACTGGACCGCGCTCGAGGGTGATCTCGCCGGCACGAGCGGCGACCCCGCACGCGCGATCGAGCAACTCGTCTCGAGCGGCGTCAGCGTCGCCGAGTTTTCGCGCATCCCGCTGTCGCTCGCCGACCTCGTCGAACGGCTCATCGCGCGCGGGCGTGCATCATGACGCGCGTCGGCGCACTCACGCTCGCGCACTGGCGTGCCCTTCGCACCTATCGCTTCCAGACGATGATCTCGATCGCCGGGCTGCTCCTCGGCATCGTGCCGCTGTACTTCATCGCCAACGCCGTGCAGCCGATCATGGCCCGGTCGATCGCCGGCGAGGGAGGCAGCGCCTTCGGCTTTCTCGTCGTCGGGCTCGCGACGTTCATGCTCATCAGCGTCGCGGTCACGGCGCTGCCCCAGGTGTTGGCGGAGCGCATCCGCTCCGGCGTGCTCGAAGCGCTGCTCGCCACACCGACGTCGACGACCGAGCTGTTCGTCGGCCTCAACGCATTCGACCTCCTGTTCGCCGCGGTGCGCGCGTCGCTCCTCTTCGCGGCCGCCGCGGTGCTCGGCGCTCGCTTCGCTCCCGGATCCCTCCTGCCCGCCGTCGCCATCCTCATCCTCACCGTCACCGCGCACATCCCGATCGGACTCGTCGGCGCGGCGATGGTGATCGCGTTTCGCAATGCCGGGCCGCTGCCGCGCGTCGTGACGACCTTCTCCGCGCTTCTCGGCGGCGTCTACTACCCGACGAGCGTCGTCCCGTCGTGGCTCCGCTCATTGTCCGAGGTGCTGCCGCTGAGTCATGGCCTGCGTGCGCTGCGCCGCGTGCTGCTCCAGGACGCATCGATCGGCAGCGTCGCTCCCGATCTGCTCGCGCTCGTCGTCGCCAACGTGCTGCTCTTCAGCATCGCGGTCCTCGCTATCGGCGCCGCGCTCCGGTACGCGCGGATTCATGGCACCCTCGCGCAGTATTGAGCGCGCGCGCGCTCCGCTGCTGCCCCCCGAAGCGCAGCTCTTCTTTCTCGCCATCCGTCCGCCGTCGGCGAGCGACGACGCGCTGATCGCGCGTCTCCTCTCGCAGCGCATCGACTGGCCCTTCTTCGCGGCGCTCGCCGAGCGGGAGCGCATGATCTCGGTGGTGTGGCATCGCCTGCGGCCGATGGCCGCGAGAATTCCGATCGAGTTTCGCGGCGCATTCGACCGGCGCGCGGCGGTGATCGATTTTCGGATGACCGTGACCTCGGCGCTCCTCGACGATCTCGTGCGCCGGCTCGTCGCCGTCGGACATCCGCCGATGCTCCTCAAAGGCGCGGCGCTCGGACGAACCGTCTACCCCTCGCTGATCGACCGGCCGGTGACCGACCTCGATCTGCTGCTCCCGCGCGCGACCGCGGACGACGCCTGGACGATCCTGCGGAAGGACGGATGGGCGATCGAGCACGAGCAGGCCGACGCCTTTTGCGAGATCCATCATCATCTGCCGCCGCTCATCGATCCGCGCGGCGCGAACATCGTCGTCGAGCTGCATCATTCGATGATGCCGGTCCCCGGTCCGTTCGCGCTCGACGACGAGCAGATCTGGAACGAGGCGCGCCCACTCGACTCCGGGGCGCTGCTGCCGTCGCCGGTGCATCTGCTCCTGCATCTCTGCGTGCACTTCGCCTGGTCGGATTGGCTGAGCTCCGGCGTCGCGCGTACGGTACGCGACGTCGCCTCGCTCGCCGCGGCGACCAGCGTTCCGTGGGACACGTTCGCGGCGTGCGCCGATCGCGCGCGCGCGTCGACCTGCGCGTACTGGACGCTCGCACTCGCGCGCACGCTCACCGGCGCTCCCATCCCGGACGATGCGCTGGCGCAGCTGCGTCCCCGACAGCCGGTGATCATCAGCCGCGCGCTCGAGCGGGCGTACGTCGCCGGCGCCGTGCTCCGACTCAGTCCGTCGGTCGTGTTGAGCCGCCGGCTCTGGAGCGCCGGCGTGCATCCCGTGCGATCGGGACACGGAAGACATCGGCCGTGGGATGCAACCGCCCGCTTCAACGCCGCGTTTCGGCGTACGGTTCGCCCGAAGATGCTCGACCGGCTGCGCGCGCAGGCGAACCACGCGGGAGTATGGCTGCGCTTCGTGCGGCTCGTGAGCGACCGGCGCCCGATGGTGGCCGACGTGAAATAAAAAAGGGCGTCGCGAGAAGCGACGCCCTTTTTCTATGTCGATCAGAGCCACAGGTCGGGATTGAACCGACGACCGCTCGATTACGAATCGAGTGCTCTACCACTGAGCTACTGTGGCGGACTTGAGGATGCCCTGGCACGGACTCGAACCGTGACGCCTCGCGGCACCACCCCCTCAAGATGGCGTGTCTACCAATTTCACCACCAGGGCAAACCGTACTACGAACCTGCCAGCGATCAGCGTTCAGCGATTCCGAATTATCAACTCGTCATTGCATCAACATCTGCGCTGTCCAACACGGGAGCGACGGGGCTCGAACCCGCGACCTCTCGAGTGACAGTCGAGTGCTCTA
>CBHWBX010000261.1:0-6676 GCA_966111935.1 uncultured Gemmatimonadaceae bacterium | reverse complement strand
AGCCAGACGTCCTCGAGCACGGTGACCGGCTTTGAATACTCCTTCCCCTTCACCATGAGCTTCGCCGTGTAGATGCCGGCAGCGAGCGGGACGCCGGGGCCGCGGGCGGTCGTGCTCGTGCACGACGTGTCCGTCGGTCCCTGCGGTGCGTTGCCGCCGCGGCCGGCGCCCTGCTGGGCGAGCATCGGAGTGGCGAGCGTCCACTGGACGCGGTTGATGCCGGACTTCGAGGGCGCGGTCGACGTGCAGACGGTGCGGCCCTGCGGGTCGACGATCGAGAGCTTCACATCGCCCGTCGCGGCGGACTTGAGGTAGTAGCTGATCGCCGTGCCGCGCGGAGCGTTCTCGCCTTCGAAGCGCTTGTCGCCGCCGACGTCGGTGTCGAGGCGATAGTCGAAGAGATAGGCGACCGCGGGACGCACGTCGAAGAGATGCACATCCTCGGCTTCGACCTGCGGCGTGAGCTGCTGGAGCGGCGTGATGTCGTCGGCGATCCAGAGGCTGCGGCCGTGCGTGGCGACGACGAGATCCCCGTCGCGCGGATGGATGAGGATGTCGTCGGTGCGCACGACCGGGAAGTTGTTCATGAAGCGCTCCCAGTGCGCGCCCGCATCGAGCGACAGGAACAAGCCGAGCTCCGTGCCGGCGTAGAGCACGCGCGGATTCTTCGGGTCTTCGCGGATCACCTGGAGATTGCCGCGCGCCGGAAGATTCGACGCGATGCTCTGGAAGGTCTTGCCGTAGTCGTGCGTCACGAAGACGTACGGCCTGAGATCATCCGAGCGATGCCCGTCGACGGCGACGTACGCGGTCGCCGGATCGAAGTGCGACGCCTCGATGCGCGCGATCCAGTAGGCTGTCGCACCCTCGAGCGCGCCCTTCGGCAAGCCGGGGAGATTCGCGGCGACGTTCGTGAACGTCGCGCCGCCGTCGCGGCTCACCTGCAGATTGCCGTCGTCCGTGCCCGCCCACACCACGCCGGCGAGCACCGGCGACTCGGAGACCGCGGTGATCGTGCTGTACGCGGTGACGCCGTCGTTCTTCGAGAGCTGCTGCTGCGTGCCCGGCACGCCCATCACCGCGACGGTGCAGCGATCGATCTGCTTCGTGAGATCGGCGCTCGCCGTCCAGCGATCGCCGCGATTCGTCGACTTGAAGAGACGATTGCCGCCGAGCCAGATCGTGCTCGGATCGTGCGGCGAGAGCAGGATCGGCGTGTTCCAGTTGAAGCGATAGCTGTCGCCCGCCTGCGCGTTGATGACGTTCGGCGTCGCCGCGCCGCCGCGTCCACCGCCGGCGCCCGCGCCTGCTCCCGCTGCACCGCGTCCGCCGCCGATGCGTCCATCGATGCACGCATCAGCGCTTCCGCCGTTCGCGGGCCGCCCCGCGCTCGCCACGTTCGGCGCGGGGGGCGCGACGGGACGAATGCTCTGCGTACGACCGGCGCGCAGGTCGGTGCGCGAGACGTTGCCGTCCTGCGACTCCGAGTAAATCGTATGAAAGTCGGTCGGATCGACGGCGGTCTGGAAGCCGTCGCCGCCGGTGAGGTGGAACCAGTCCTGCCCGGCGATGCCGGTGCGTCCGCGCGTCGCGCTCGCGCCGGCCCACGAGTCGTTGTCCTGCATTCCCGTGTACACCCAGTACGGATGGCCCATGTCCGCGGACACCCAGTAAGCGAGCGCCGTCGCCATCGTGCGCACGTACTCCCACGTCTTGCCCTGATCGTACGACACCATCACGCCGGCGTCGGTGCCGCGCATGATGTGATTGCCGTTCTTCGGATCGATCCAGATCGCGTGCTGGTCTTCACCCATGTTGAAGAAGCCGCCCGCGGCATCGAGCGAGAGGAACGTCTTGCCGCCGTCGACCGACTTCGACATGTGCACGCCGGCGACGTAGACGTTCTTGTCGTTGCTCGGATCGACGCGAATCTGGCTGAAGTAGATCGGACGGCCGTTGCAGTTGCTCACCGCATGCCAGGTGCGACCTCTGTCGTCGGAGCGGTAGACGCCGGAGCGCGTCGTCTCGAGCGCGGGCGGCGTGCGATTGCTGTCCGCCGGCACTGCGGCGGCACCACGTCCGCCGCCGAATCCGCGACCCGGTCCGGCGTTGTTGCACCAATCGAAGTTCGCACCGCCGCGGCCGCCCGCGGCCGCGTTCTCCGCCGGAGCCGGCGCCGGCGTATCGGGAGCCGCGACTTCGATCTGCGCGTAGACGACGTTTGGATTCGAGCGCGATACGTCGACGCCGATGCGGCCGAGGGTCGCCGTGGGAAGACCGTTGCCGGTGATCTGCCGCCACGACTGGCCACCGTTCTCCGACTTCCAGAGGGCGCTTCCCGCACCGCCGCCGTTGAAGCAGCAGCCGGTGCGTCGACGCTGATAGCTCGCCGCGTAGATCACGCGCGAGCTCGACGGATCGAGAACGATGTCGGTGAATCCGGTGTTCTCGTCGACGTACTTGATCTTCGACCAGCTCTTGCCGCCATCGGTCGACTTGTAGATTGCGCCCTCGGCGCTCGGCCCAAATAGATGTCCGGGCGACGCGACGTAGATGGTTTCTGGATTCTTCGGATCGATGACGATCCGCGAGATCGACTGCGTCTCGCGCAGGCCGACGTTCGTGAACGTCCGTCCCCCGTCCGTCGACTTGTAGATGCCGTCGCCGTAGGTCGTCGTCTGGCGATTGTTCGCTTCGCCGGTACCGACGTAGACGATGTTCGGGTTCGTCGGATGGATCGCGATGTCGCCGATCGACGCGGCGCCGTAGGTCTCGAAGACCGGCGTGAACGTCGTGCCGTTGTTGTCGGACTTGAACACGCCGCCGGTCGCGAAGCCGACGTAGATCGTGCTCGGATCACTCGGCGCGACTTCGATGTCGTCGACACGCCCGCCCATGCTCGCGGGTCCGATCGATCGGAAGCGGAAGGACGCGAGCAGCGGATTCGCCGAGCGGTTGATCATCGCGCTGTCGCGCGCCGGCACAGGAGCGCCCTGCGCGCTGAGGCGCGCGAGCGCCATGCCGGCGAGCATCAGCGGGAAAAGGCGAGCGGATCGAGACATGAAAGGGACCATGAAAGTGGGCTTACCCTTCGCCGAGCTTGCGGATGATCTCCCACTCGGCGGGAGTGACGGGGGAGACGGACAGTCTGCCCAGGCGGACGAGGGCCATCTTGTCGAGACCCTTCGTCTTCTTGATTACGTCCAGCGACACCGGATGCTGAAGCTTCTCGACGGCTTTGAGGTCGACCATGAACCAGGTCGGGTCGTCCGGCTTGCTCTTGGGGTCGAAGTGGTCGTGCTTCGGATCGAGCGCGGTGGGGTCGGGATAGGCCTCGCGCGCGACCTCGGCGATGCCGACGACGGCGCTCGGCTTCGCGTTCGAGTGATAGAAGAAGACCTGATCGCCCTTCTTCATGGCGCGGAGGTTGTTGCGCGCCGTGAAGTTCCGGACGCCGTCCCAGAAGGTCGTCTTCTTCGGGGCGGCGAGGAGATCATCGAAGGAAAAGACATCGGGCTCGGATTTGACGAGCCAGTACTGTCGGGTCGGCATGTCGGGAGGAGGGAAGGCGTGCGTGACGAGCGGGAGGGGGCGCAGCTGGAACCACAGGATATTCACGCATTCTCCGATTGCGCGCGAGAGCGGCATGGGGCGAGGTTTCGCCCATGAGCGTTCTTGGCGGCTACGCGCAGGTCGTGGGGATCATGCGCCTCGTGCTGTTCTACGGCGGCGTGGTCCTCGCGGTCGTATGCGCGATCGACTGGGCAGTGCGCACGCGCCGGATCAACCCATTCAACCGTGTCGCACGCTTCTTCCGCGGCAACGTCGATCCCCTGCTCGCCCCGATCGAGCGCGCCGTGGTGCGCGCGGGCGGCCTGCCCTCGTCGGCTGCCTGGTGGGCGCTCGTCGCCTACGTGGTGTTCGGGATCATCATCATCAGCCTGCTCCAGTTCATCGGCGAGGTCCTGTTCCAGGCCGTCGCGATGACCCAGGCGCCGGGCGAGGCGTGGCGCGTGCTCGTCTCATGGGCGATCTCGATCCTGACGATCGCGCTGTTCGTCCGCGTGCTGTCGACGTGGCTGCCGGTGTCGCCGTACTCGCGCTGGATCCGCTGGTCGTACGTGCTGACGGACTGGATGATCCGGCCGCTGCAGCGGGTGGTGCCGCGGATGGGAATGTTCGACATCACGCCGATCGTGGCGTGGCTGATTCTGTCCTTGGTGCGGTATGTGGTTCTTGGGTAGGATCGGGGAGCGGGAAGCGGGGATCGGGCTAAAGCGCGTGTAGCCACCGTTGTTCGCTCACTCTCGATCCCCGATCCCCGCTCCCCGATGCTCTCAATCACCGAATCCAACGGCCGCGTCCGGTTTTCCGTCCGCGTGCAGCCGCGCGCGTCCAAGACCGAGATCGCGGGAACGCACGGAGACGCGCTGAAGGTGCGGCTCAATGCTCCGCCCGTCGACGGCGCTGCGAACGAGGCGCTCGTCAAATTTCTGGCGGAGATCTTCGCAGTCGCGCGACGGGACGTTAGAATTCTCGCCGGCGAGAGCTCACGATCGAAGATCGTCGAGATCGATGGAATTACCGCGCGTGCCGTCGAAGACGCGGCGCGCACAGGCCGAGCCCCATGACGCACATTTTGTTGATCGGTGGTGAACTGCCGCTCCTCGAAGGTCTCGCGCAGTCGCTGGCCAGCCTCGGCTTCGTGCCCGCGGTCGCGCAGACGATCGTGGAAGGACGCGAGCTCGCCGCGCACGAGCCGCCGCTCGTCGCCGTCGTCAGCCGCGCGCTTGCCTCGGAGTCGAGTGCGGAGACGCTGAGCATCCCGCTCGCGCCCGGGGGCGCGCTGGTGCTCTATCGTTCCGTCGGCAGTCCGCTCGTCACCTTCTCGGCGTCCGTGCAGCGCGCGGTGCTCGCCGATCTCGCCCTGCCGCTGGAGCGCAACCGCCTCGTGGCGCTCGTCCAGCACGTCGATCAGCGGGCTCGCGACACCGGCCGTGGACGGAAGGACACGAACCACGAAGCCTCGCCGGGCTGAGGCGGATTGCCTCGCCCGCGGCGGGGTGGTAGACTAGAAGTACAACCTATCGTGGCGATTTAAGGCAAATTGCGGCCACGTTAAACATTCCGCTAAACGCCGGCCCGAGCGCTTGCGTTGCGGGCGTTTTCTTTTGCAAAAATGTCTGACTCGAACGCGACTCCGCGCTCCGCTGCTCCCTCCCCGTCCGCCTACCTCTCCGCGATCGCCGATCGCGTGCTCGTGTACGACGGAGCGATGGGAACGAACATTCAACGGTTCCATCCCACCGCCGAGGACTACGGCGGCAAGTCGCTCGAGGGATGCAACGACCATCTGGTCCTCACGCGGCCCGACATCATCCAATCGATCCACGAGTCCTTCCTCGCGGTCGGCTGCGACGTCGTCGAGACCTGCACCTTCCAGTCGACGCCGCACCGGCTCGAGGAATGGGGGATCAAGGAGAAGACGCGCGAGCTGAACGTCGCCGCGGCGCGCCTCGCGCGCGCGGCGTGCGACAAGTACTCGACGCCCGAGAAGCCGCGCTTCGTCGCCGGCTCGATCGGCCCGACGGGGCTTCTCCTCTCGAGCAGCGATCCGGTCCTCTCGAAGACGACCTTCGCCGAGCTCGAGGAGAACTACTACATCCAGGCGAAGTATCTCGTCGAAGGCGGCGTGGACGTGCTCCTGGTCGAAACCGCCCAGGACATCCTGGAGATGAAAGCGGCGGTCGCCGGGTTCGAGCGACTGTTCAACGAGATCGGACGCCGCGTGCCGATCCAGGCGCAGGTCACGCTCGACACGAGCGGCCGCATGCTCCTCGGCACCGACATCGCGAGCGCGATGACGACGCTCGAAGCGCTGCCGATCGACGTCATCGGTCTGAACTGCTCGACGGGCCCCGAGCACATGCGCGAGCCGATCCGCTATCTCGCGCAGAACGCTTCGCGTCCGGTGTCGTGCATCCCCAACGCCGGCCTTCCGCTGAACACGGGGACGGGCGACGCGGTGTATCCGCTCGAGCCGCAGCCGATGGCCGACATGCTCGGCGATTTCGTGCGCGAGTTCGGGGTGAAGGTGGTCGGCGGCTGCTGCGGCACGACGCCGGAGCACCTCGAGGCAATCGTCAACGCCGTGTCATCCCGAGCCAATGCGAGGGATCTGGTATCCCCGCAGGGGGATCAGCCCCACAACAAAGAAAATAGATCCCTCGCTACGCTCGGGATGACGGAGGCTGGCGCAAACCGCGGATCACGTGTCCCGCGCGCCTCATCGGCGATGCGGGCGACGGACTTCGAGCAGAATCCGAAGCCACTGCTCATCGGTGAGCGCGTCAATGCGCAGGGGTCGCGCAAGGTGAAGCGCCTCCTCCTCGCCGAGGATTACGAGGGGATCTCCGACGTCGCGCGCGAGCAGGTGGAGTCGGGCGCGCACGTGCTCGACGTCTGCGTCGCCGTGACCGAACGGCCCGACGAAGCCGACCAGATGGCGAAGGTCGTAAAGCTGCTGTCGATGACCGTCGAGACGCCGATCATGATCGACTCGACGGAGCCGGCGGTGATCGAGCGCGCGCTCGAGGCGATTCCGGGACGCGCGATCATCAACTCCATCAACATGGAGAACGGCCGCGAGCGCATCGATCGCGTGGTGCCGCTGGCG
>CBHWBX010000260.1:0-6677 GCA_966111935.1 uncultured Gemmatimonadaceae bacterium | reverse complement strand
TGACCAACGACTTCGTGGCGCTGCTCAAGGACTCGTCGCTCGTCTCGGTGATCACCGTCGTCGAGCTCACGAAGCAGACGGCGATCTACGCCACGAACCTCGGAAGCTGGCTCGGGCCTGGGCTGCTCTGCGGCGCCGTGTATCTCGCCTTCTCGCTTCCGCTCGCACGCGTCGCGCGGCGCCTCGAGCGCCGGTGGAGCACGGTCTGATGGCGACCGGCGGACTCACCGTGCGCGGCTTGCGCGTAACGCGCGGCGACAATCGCATCCTCCGCGGCGTCGACCTCGATGTGCGCCCGGGTGAGCTGTGTGCGCTCATCGGCAGCTCCGGCGCCGGCAAATCGACTGTGCTGCGCACTCTCGTCGCGCTTCAAAGCTTCGAGGCAGGAACGATCGACGTCGCGGGCTTCGCGCTCCATCCCGGACCGCTGCCCGTCGAGTCGCGGCTTCGCCCGCTGCGCGAGCGAATCGGGATGGTCTTCCAGACGCACGCGCTGTTCGAGCATCTCACGGCGACGGAGAATGTCACGCTCGCGCTCGTGCACGCGCTCGGCTGGACGCGCGATCGCGCGAACGAGGTCGCGCGGACGCTGCTCGAGACGCTCGGCGTATCGCATCGCGCCGACGCGCTGCCGCGCGCCTTGTCCGGCGGCGAAGCACAGCGCGTGGCGATCGCCCGCGCGCTCGCGCCCGACCCGGCGCTGCTGCTGCTCGACGAGCCGACGTCGGCGCTCGATCCGGCGCGCCGCAAGGCACTGGGCGAGTCGCTGCGTACGCTTGCCGCGGGCGGGCGTGGCCTGCTCGTGACGACACACGACATGGACTTCGCGCTCGCGCATGCCGATCGCGTCATCGTGCTCGCCGATGGCGAGGTCGTCGAACAAGGAACACCCGCCGAGGTTCTGCGCGCGCCGAAGCACGACGCGACGCGGCGCCTGCTTCGGCACGACTAGAGTCGCGCTATTTGGTCCAGACCGCGATCATCCCACACCATTTCTCGCTGCCGGTGCCCGCGTACTGAAGTGGGATGCTCGCCGGCCCGCCGAAAACCTCCAGACCGTGGATCTCCTTTGGCGACGGCAGGTGGCGCAGGTCGAACGGGTCGCCCATTGGATTGACGATGTTGCCGTCGACCATGACGCGCATGTAGCAGGGCTTCAGTTGAAGGCCAGCGGTCATACCCTTGGATCGCGACGACATCGCGACGACGCCACCGACCTTTCCCGAGTCGACGAGCTGTACCGACAGAACGCCGCGCAGCATCTGGTAGATGTCGACCGGGTTGCGCTTCTCGATGTCCTTCTCGTCGAAGCTCACGGTGGCAAGCTTGCGCGCGTGGCGAACCTCGAACTCGTCGTTGCGATGCAGCCCGAACAACGGCTGCGCACCGATGATCCGAACCGTATCGAGCATCGGGGCGGCGTTCTCACTGAGCACGATCGGCACGACGTTCAGCCCCGTATCGACGACGACCTCGAGCTTGCCGAGCGCGTAGCCGATCTTCCGCGCGATCACGGTGATACGCCCGACCGCCAGAGTTGCCGCGAGGGTTCGTCCCTCTTCGGTCGTCACGAGAGATCGCCGCGCGCCGTTCGCGTCGGCGACGTCCAGGGTGACGCCGGGAAGGCCGCGGCCGTCGGCGTCGGCGACGGTGAACTCGATCTTCGCGGCCTGCGCACCGGCGAGACGCGCGGCGCTCATCAAGAGAACGACGATCCACCGGAACCGCATGACGCCCCCGGGTTGGGAACCGTTCAGCGCGAGAACCACCTACAAGAAAAGAGCCGCGCGTCCGCGCGGCTCTTCGTCGGTCTCAGGACCCGTCGCGCGTCCAGACGAGGATCACGCCGCAGCCGCGGTTGACGCCTGAATACTCCAGCGGAACCGTCGCCGAGCCGGCATAGACCTCGATGCCGAAGAGATCTTTCGGTGACGGAAGGAGGTCGAGGTTGAACGGCTGCGGAAGCGGCACGCGATCGAGGACGATCTGCATCGTGCACGCGCCGGTCTGCGGATTGCCGCCTTCGCGGGCGCTGAACGCGTAGTACTGCGTGATCGAGCTCGAAGTGCTCGGCGCCACGTAGACCGACTTGAACTTTCGAAAGAGCTCGGTCGAGAACACAGGATTGCGTTCCTTGATCTCGAGCTGGGTCATGAACTCGCCCTGCCCGAGCCGGCGGCGCTGATCGAACTCCTGCATCTTGATCGTCGGCGCGCGGTCGTTGGTCACGACCGGATTGAGCTTCACGTCGGCGTTCTCGAGCGTGTACGAGAGCCGCGCCGTATCGCGGGCGACGACGTCGACGACGTCCGACGCGGGGCGATAGCCGACGCGCTTCACGATCACCAGATAGCGCCCTTCGGGCACCTGGGTGATGCGGAAGCGACCATTCGGCCCCGTGCCGACGCGGATGTTCGTTCCAAGGATGGAGACGAACGCGGCCTGGAGCGGTGAGAGACCGGTGTCGCTGACGACACCCTCGATGATCCCGCGGCCCGCGGTGGTGGCGACACTGCCCGGGCCGACGCGCGCCTGCGCCTGCACCGACGGGACGACGGCGAGGGAGAGCGCGAGGAGGGAGCCCGCGGCGACTGGAAGGAGAGGACGCATGAAAATTCCGAATTCTTTAACGCTGTACGGATAAAAACACGTGGGCCGGAGATCCGGTGCCCCGAACCTCCGGCCCAAGTGCCACATCAGATGTGTCTTACCGCCTGCCGGAGATCAGGTGCAGTTGTTCTGGCCGTTCGGGCCGACCATCGCACCGCCGAGCACCACACGGTTGAGGCACTCACCCTGCGGGATCGGCATGACCTTGGCGACGAAGTTCTTGTTCGGACCCGTCGGGTTGTCGAGCGGCAGCTGGTTGAGACGGCCATAGCGGCGCATGTCGATCCAGCGGAAGCCCTCGGCGAGGAGCGAGAGACGCTTCTCGTAGAGGATGCCGTCGAGGATCTGGTCGGTCGTCGACGCCGGGGTGAGCGTCGACGGCGGCAGACCGCCCGAGTTCACGCGAACCTGGTTGAGATCCGCGATCGCACCGGCCTTGTCGCCGGTGGCGAGACGCGCTTCGGCCCGCAGGAGGATGAGCTCCTCGTTGCGGACGATCGCGATCGGCGACGAGGTGGTCGCCCACCCGTTGAAGCCGAGCGTCGACACCGCGCCGATCGCTTCACCGCCCGAGACCGGGCCGGAGCGCGAGGGGAGCGTGCGCGTCTTGGCGATGAACCGGTTGTCGTTCGTGCCGTCGGCCTTCTTCTGGACGTCGGTGGCGAGCGACATGTGCAGATACATCGTGGTGTTCGTCGCGGCGGCACCCGGGTTCGGGGTGTCCGGCGACGGCGCGTACGTGTCGTACACGCCGACGTTGAACTGCGCAGCCGTGGTGGCGTTCGCGTTCATAAACGACTGGCCGAGGGCCGTGAGGACCGCCTGCCAGGCGTTCGAGCCGCCGCCGGCCGTCGCGTAGTTCGCAGCCGCGCGCGCCTTGATCGCACGGTTGAACGTCGCGAACGTCGTCGGCGTGTTGAACGCCGCTCCCGCCACGGCCGTCGTGAAGCCGGCCGGCAGCGTGAACGGGAATGCCGTGCCGCCCGACGTCAGCTTCGTGTACGCGTCGTCGAGCGTGTTCAGGGCGAACTTGTACCCCGAATCACGCGTGACGAACGGCGCCAGCGCGAACGGATCATCGAGGATCTGGGTGATGATGCCGAGCGTGTCGCGCGTCTGGAGCAGCTCGAGGACCATGAGGCCTTCGATCGTCTGCGCGAAGCCGAGCGACGCGTTCTTCTGCGCGTCGGTGAGCGCGGCACTCGCCTTCACGACATTCTTGAAATTGTAGATGTCGCGAAGCGCGCCGTAGTTGCCCGACCAGCTGCCGTTGGCAAAGCCACCCGGGTCGAGCTTCTGCACGCCGCCGTTCGTGATACCGACGAGGAAGTTCGTCGTGTTGCGGCCTTCGTTCGGCGTGTAGTTGTACTCTTCACGGCCCAGGATGCCGACGTTCTGGTTGAACGCGTAGCGGGTTCCGCGCTGGTCGACGATGATGCCGGTCGCGAGCAGCTGGAGCGCCGTCGGATCCGCCGCGACGCCCTTGGCGTCCGCGGCGTTCGGGTTCGTGATCTCGATGTCCGACTGCTTGCACGCAGCCACCGAGAGGACGGCCGAAGCCGCCGCACCCGCCAGCACCGCGCGTGTGATTCTCTGCGTCATATGCATTGGTTAGTACCCCAGGTCGAGGCTGAAGAAGAACTGCCGCATGCTGGGATACGGTGCGAGATCGATGAAGCGGTTGAAGTTCGCGTTGCCGAAGTTGTTGAACTCCGGATCGAAGCTCCAATACTTGGTGATCATGCCGAGGTTGCGGCCCTGCACCGAGAAGCGCAGGTCGTTCGCGCGGGCGAGCTGCGCCCAGCGCTTCGGCGCCGTGTAGGTCACGCTGACTTCGCGGAACTTCACGAACGTGCCGTTGTCGACGTACGGCTGGATGTTGCCGGCCGAGAACGACGCGTAGCGCGACTGACCGAGCGGGGTCTTGCCGTCGTACGAGAGCTCGTCGTAGTCACGCGAGTTGCCGCCTTCGTCGTACAGGTTCTTCGTCATGTTCGACGTACGGCCGCCGACGCGCCAATCGATCAGGCCCGTGAGCTGGAACGACTTGAAGCGGACCGTGTTCAGGAACGACGTCTGCGCGTACGGCGCGGCGTCGCCGATGATCGAGTCACGCGTGACCGAGCCCTTGACCGGCGCATCGCCATAGTTGATGCGGTGGCAGGGCAGACCATCCTGGCCCGTGCCGACGACGAGCTTGCCGCTCGCGTCCGTCGTGTTGATGCAGCTGTACTGCTCGTTGCCCCAGATGTACGTCGGGCGGAGGCCCGCGACGAGGCGGTTACGGCCGTACGAGACGCCGAACGAGCCGGCGGCGTTGAACGGCGGCACGGTGAGCTTGTCGATGTACTGCACGTTGCGCTGGAACGTCGTGCGCAGCGTCCACTCGGCGTCGCGCGTGCTGATCGGCACGACGCTGAGCCCGACTTCGAGACCGCGCGTCGACATCTGGCCGCCGTTCACCGTCTGCGACGTGAAGCCCGACGTGGGCGCGAGCGGGTAGGTGACGAGCAGGTCCTTGATGATACGCTCGTAACGGCTCGCCTCGAGCGAGACGCGGCCGCCGAGGAACGCACCGTCGATACCGTACTCCGTCTCGTTCATCACTTCCGGCTTGATCGTCGGGTTGCCGACGGTGCCCGGCGCAACGAGGGAGAGCGCGCCGCCGATGATGCCGCCGGTCGACACGGTCACGTCGCGGACGCCGTAGTTCGGGCGGTTACCCGACTGGCCGTACGACGCGCGGAGCTTGATCTCGTCGATCTTGTTCGTGAAGCTGCTGAACGGCTCGGTGAAGCGGTACGAGCCCGAGAACTTCGGGAACGTGTAGTACTTCGAGCGGTCGCCGTTCGCCGAGCCACGGTCGGCGCGGACGCCAACCTGGAGCGAGAGCTTTTCATCGAGACCGATGATCTGCTCGTTCACGTACTTCGACTGATCGCGGAACTCGGTGATGTTGTCGTTCGTGAGGACGTCGCTCGCGCCCTGCGCCGCCTGGCGGGTCGGGACGAGGCCGCGCTCGCGCACGAGGTAGCCGCGGGTGAGCTGCGTCTCGTACGTGCCGCCGACCGACGTCTGGGCCGAGTTCAGCCACTTGAAGCCCGGGGTGTACGTCCAGACCGCGTTCACCGACTGGTTGATGAAGCGGCTCGTCGTCGTGTTGATCTGCGACGTGCCAAGGAAGCCGTCCGCCGGCTCGTATTGCATGTAGTTCGGCGAGTAGTTGTTACCCTCGAACTGGAACCGGTCGACGCCGCCGATGTAGGCGAGGCGGATCTGGTTGTGCGTGTCGCTGAGCAGCGAGTAGCCAAGATTGATGTTGCCGATCTGGCGCCACGTGTCTTCGATGTTCGCGATGTTGTGCACGAGGTCGAACGGATTCACCGTCGCCGTGCCGCCGCCGTTCATCCACATGTAGACGTAGCGGCCGGTGAGCGGATCGATCTTCTGGAGATCGTAGATCGCCGGCGCGTAGCCGAACGTGTAGATCGGGGAGATACCGGCGTTGTCGTTGTTGCCGACACCGTCGCGGGTATTGTTGTGCGACACATTGAGGCCGCCGCTCACCGTGAACTTGTCGCCGATCGACTGGTCGAGGTTCAGGCGGCCCGTCGTGTTGCGGGCGCCGGAGTTGAGCTGCGTGCCCTTCGTCTGACGGTCGTTGACCGAGGCGAAGAAGCGCGTGTTGTTCGCGCCGCCCGACGCCGAGAGCAGCGTCTCGAACGACGGCGAGTTCTGGCTGTACAGGTCGCCCTGCCAATCATACCACTGGCAGGTCGGCGTGCAGTTCGCCTTGGCGACCGAGTCGGCGTGCGCCGACGTGCCCAGGTACGGCTTCACCTGGTCGTAGCTGGTGAAGTGGCGCGAGCCGAGGAGGCGCGTCGCCTGCTGCGTGCCGATGCGCTGCGTCGCGTTGTAGTGCGTCGCGCCGGCCTTGCCCTTCTTCGTCGTGATCACGACGACACCGTTCGTCGCGCGCGAGCCGTAGATGGCGGTCGCGGCGGCCGACTTCAGGACTTCGATGTTCTCGATGTCGTTCGGGTTGATGTCGGCGAGACGGTTGACCG
>CBHWBX010000259.1:0-6679 GCA_966111935.1 uncultured Gemmatimonadaceae bacterium | reverse complement strand
CGCCGCGCCCCCCGCCCACGCGGGCTCCGCGAAAAAGGACCCGCAGGATAATCGCCAGATCGGAAATGTGTGAGCAGCCAAACGCACACCTAACCTGCGGACTAGTTCATACGAGTGGCGGCGCACCCGCAACAATTCAATCGATCGTCCGTCAGCTTCAGCGTTCGTTAGGCCGCAGGCGAGAATTGGCCGGCGAGAGCGGCCTTCCCACCAGCGTGCGTCCGAATGATTTGGCGCGTAGCCTCGTCGGCCCCGCTTTCCATTCCGGCCTTAGGGATGTAGTAGGCGCAGCGGGTGTTGTAATAGAACAGAAAGAATTCGTCGGTCTCGACAACGTTCTGCATCGTTGTCCAGGCTAGATCAAGCGACAGGCCCGGTGCGACCATATGAAGTCCCGCGTCATCGACGAACCGACGCTGAAGCCCCTGCAACGTCGGGTCAGTCTTCGCCAGCTTGCGAGCAGCGCGGCGCTGCTGAATTGGGATCAGAGCGAGAAAGAAGGCGCTCAACAGCAGCCACGGGAGAAGATTCAGGAAGAGATACCATGAATTGATGCGGCTCCAATTGGGTAGCACGCCCCAGGCGAACATGATTGCGGGAAAGCCAATGCCGAATGCCCAGAGCGTCCAGCGGTACTTCCAGCGGCGATTGACTTCTCGCTGCGCGCGCAGATGCTGAGCGGCGTCGAACGAGAATTCGTTTCCGGCCAACATTGTCATTTTCTTGTGATGTGTGGCTGCGGCCTAACGCCCCAGCTAAGCTGCGGGCGAGGCAGATAAGAGTGCCGGCGAAGCCGGCACATTTCAATAGATCACCCGTCAGCTTCAGCGTACGTTAGGCGGTGCGGCGGTAGCGGCGTCCGTTCTCTGAAATCGCCAGATGAGAAATAAGGTCACGGCGAGGGCGACGCCGCCGCCCCACCAAAATCTGATGGCGCGCAATCGAAACCGCTCGCCCTCCGGACGATACTCGTCCGGGTTAAAAAGCGGATTCTCAGATCGCGGTCGGCTCGGATCCTTGAGGTAGTTCCAAGCCTGCGTGCTCAGATACTTTCCGAGTGCATAGAACGCGATCATGAGTATTGGGGCGAGCCAGCCCAAAGCGAATCCGTCCCGGTGCAATTGTGATCGCGAAAGGCGCTCGTGCGTCCGCCTAACGCCCTGGCGAAGCTGCAGAGCACAAAAGGGAAGATACCAAAAGACTAATACGAACTGCTGACGGGAGCCACGAGCCTCAAACCACGGCACTTGTCAGCTTCAGCATTCGTTAGGCCGACGCCTAGAGTGACGTCCTAGTACTCCCAATGCTGTACTACGGGAGCTGAATAACGATGACCGCGGTCGTTGACGATCTCGGCGACGCACTGGTAATACAGCCGGCGACGACCTGGTACCGTCATTGGATCCGGCGGGCTCTTGACGAAGTCGTAGTCGATGACGACTCGCGCGGACTGTACCATCTCAGTCTTGGCGCCGCCGGTTTCTACCCAGCGGGCAAAGGCTTGGGGCAGATGCTGCAGCGCATCGCGGACCGGCGTAGTTGCAACCGCAGATGGCACCACGCCACCCGTTTGCATGTCGATTTCGACGTGCGGCGTGTTCGCAGCACGCGCCGCATCGTAGAGGTGCTCGTAGAAGAACCCGTCAGCGACCCACCACATATCGGAAAGCAGCGAGTGGGCGGTGTTGTGCGCGATGCTTCGGAGGACTTTGTGCGTTGCCATGAAGCGCGTTGGCGGCCTAACGCCCTAGCTAAGCTGCGAGCGAGTCAAATAAGAGCGCGGGCGAAGCCCGCGCAACTCCAAAGATCGCTCGTCAGCTTCAGCGTTCGTTAGACCGCCCGATAGAGAACCATCCCACAACGACTCGGGCGGTCGACGCTCTCGTGCTACGCCGGTACCAAAACCGGAAGGATGATCGCGGCGAGCAATACAATGAATGATATGCCCGCAACCTGGCGGAGTCTGAGCTTTAGGGAGGCATCCTGATCCGCATTGCCAGTCAAAGCTCGAGCCTTCCAAAACCACGTTAAGAAGCCGATGGTTGCGGCCGCGTATAGCAGGAGTGGCAGGAGATGTCTGTTCATTGAGGTCGGCTGGCGGTCTAACGCTGATTAGACGGAGCAATTAGAGCGAATCTTGGCAGAAAGTACAGAGTGTGAGCGCCCTCGGCCACATCGCAACTCTGTAATTGCGATTCGCTAAGTCCATATTCGATGAGACATTCCGTCCACCGTCCGCCAAATGCTGAGACGTTATGCTGACGTCAGGCTGTCTCGGATTGTCGCCGGCGCGTCGCAAAAGTACCGACTGGTGCTCAGGGGAAGGTTCGCGTCGCGCCCAAGCGTCGCCTCTGTCATAGCGAGTCGGCTGGACTCTTCACGCCCAATCCGCCTCGGTTCGTGACGTGCGTGTAGATCATCGTCGTCTTGAGGTCCGTGTGGCCCAGCAGCTCCTGCACGGTTCGGATGTCTGCCCCTGATTCGAGGAGGTGGGTGGCGAACGAGTGTCGGAGGCAATGGCAGGAGACGCGCTTGGTGATGTTCGCGGTGTTCGTCGCCTTCCGGAATTCGCGCTGCAGGCCGGTCTCGTTCAGGTGGTGGCGTCGGCGAATGCCGTCGGTGTCCACCACGGTGCGGGCGGAAGGGAATACGTACCACCACCGCCATTCGGCGTCGGCGTTCGGGTATTTGCGCCGAAGGCTCGCGTCGATGCCGGTCACGCGGATTCCCAGGCGGCGGTCGTGGCGGTGGCGATCCTCGCCGGCCCTGAGTACTCGGCGCAGCGCGGGGAGGCAGGACTCGGCGAGCGGCACGCGGCGATCCTTGTTCCCCTTGCCCCCGCGCACGAGGATCTCCCGCCGATCGAGATCGAGATCCTTCACGCGCAGGCTCATGCACTCGGCGATCCGCAGCCCGCTGCCGTACATGAGGGCGACGCACAGGCGGTACGGCTCGCGGATGGCGGCGATGATCGCCAGAATCTCCGACGGCGTGAGAACGGTCGGGAGCCGGCGCGGGCGGCGCGACGGCGTGATGCCGTCGACCTGCGGCAGCGGGATGAACAGAACCTTCTCGTAGAGAAACCGCAGCGACGCGAGCGCGAGGTTCTGCGTTGCCGCGGCGACCTGTTCCTCTGTCGCGAGCGCGGACAGGAATTCGCGGATCTCCGGAATGCCGAGATCCTTCGGGTGTCGCCGGTCGTGGAACCGGATGAATCGCACGATCCAGTGGACGTACGACTGTTCGGTGCGGCGGCTGTATCGCAGCTCGCGCAGACGCAGTCGAACCCGCGACAACAGGCGGAGTGGGCGCGTGGCCGGGTCGACGTCGCGCAGATGGAGGTCGGGGATTCTTGGCAACATCCACAACGATCAACCCGCACCCCCAAAAACAAAGGACCGCCCCGTTGCGGGGCGGTCCTTTTCGCTGCGGCAACCCGCCGAGCGTTACTTCTGATTCGCCATGAACCCCTGAATCTGCTTCACGGCGTAATCGACCTTCATATCCATCGCCTTCTTCCCGAGCTCCACGCTCGACCGGCGCGCATCGCCGCTGATGCCGTTGTTCCGGCGCGGCGCCGCGTTCGCGCCCTGCTGCTGCGCGCCACGACCCGCACCGCGCGGCTGCACCGGATCGCCAACCGCGTCCGCGATCAGATCACGACGCACGTACACGTTCGCCGAGTCGAGGTACATCATCGTCGACGTGTCGGGGATGCCGGCGTGCGAGCTCACCGGATAGCCGTTTGCGGCGAGCCACTTGTCGAAGTCGTCCTGGGCCTTCGCGTACACTTCGTCGGCGTAGTAGATGTGGATGCCCTTCGGCGCGTATTTCGGCTCGAGGCTGTCGACGACGGCCTTGTAGGCGTTCGGGACGCCGCCGCCGTGATCGTTCAGCAGGACGACGGTCTTGAAGCCGGTCGCGATGGTCTGCTCGACGACGCGCGTCAGGACGGCGGTCAGGAGCTCCGGCGTCAGGCCGATCGTCCCCGGGAGCGTGGCGCTCGCGTTGTTCGGCGTGTACGGGAGCACGGGCATCACGATCGCATTGCCGAGGCGAATGGCGACGTTCTGCGCGACGTAGCGGGCCATCAGGTTGTGGCCGCCGTTCACGTTCTGCGGACCGCGCTGCTCGGTGCCGCCGGTCGGGACGAGTGCGACGGTCTTGCCGTGCTCGATGGCGTCCTTGACCTCGGGCCAGGTCATGCGCTCGAACTCGACGAGCGGGCCCTTGGGCGGGTTCTTGGAGAGCTGCGCGCCCGAGGCGGCGAGCGGGAGGAGCAGAGCGGCGGCGGTTACGGCGAGGCGATTCATGAGGCGGTGGGAATGAGGTAATGAAAGGGGTCCGTTAACACGACTTGCACTTATGAGAGTTCTTTGATCCGAGCTTCTCCGTGAGCGCGACGGTCTCCGGGAAGGGCGGGATGCGCTGCACGGGGCCGTTGGCCATGTCCGTGACGGTCTCGCCCTTCCGGCTCACGGCCTTGATGTCCGCTCCCTTGCTTACGAGATAGAGAATCAACTCGTTGTCGCCGCGCGCGGCGGCGTGGTGGAGGGGGGTATATCCATTGAAGTCGCGGGCGTTCACGTCGGCGTGCAGCTCCTCGACGAGGTACTTCACGGCGGGGAGCCAGGCGTCCGGGGCGTGCACGTGGGCGTTGGCGGCAAAGCCTTCGCCATAGCCGACGCCCGACGCGGCGTGGATGGGATACACGCCGGGACCGCCGTCCGGCACCGCGGGCAGGCCCGACGGATCACCCTTGCCTCCGTTCGGGGCGGCGGCGAGCGACGGGTCGGCGCCGGGCAGACGGCCGACGGGCTTCGTCGTCGGGATGGTGACGTCGGCGCCATACTTCACGAGGAGCTTCATCGCCGGCACGTCGAGGCCGTACGCGGCACGCCAGAACGGCGTGGCGCCCGTGGTGTTCACACCGAGGACGTCGAAGTTGTACATCATGAACCAGAGATGCCGGTTCAGCTTCGCGTTCGGATCGGCGCCCTTCTTCAGCAGCGCTTCCATCAGCTCGAGGTGCGTCGTCGCCTGCTTCACGTGCGCGATCGGCTGCGGATAGGTCGCCTTCGGCGCCCACTGCATGTTGATCGTCGCGTAGAGCGGCGTCGTGCCGGCGTCGCTCGCGAGCTTCGGGTTCGCGCCCTTGTCGAGCAGCATCATCGCGAGATCGAACTCGCCGTTGATCGTCGCCATGAGCAGCGGGCTCGTATGATCGCCGCCGCTCACCTGGTTCACGTCGGCGCCGGCCTTGAGCAGCGAGACTACCACGTCGCGATTCCCGTCGCGCAGCGCGAACAGCAGCGGCGTCAGCCCGCCCTTGTTGCCGATCAGGTCACTGAACGACGGCCCACGATTGATGATGCGATTCTGCGCCGAATCCCCCGCGGGACGCGCCGCGGCGGAATCCTTCTTCGGCGCAGTCGCCGAGTCTGGCTTCGCCGCCGCGGGCTTCGGAGCTGCGGGCTTTGCCGCGGCCGGCGGCGCTTCCGCGGCTTTAATCGCGGCGATCCGGCGCGTCCGCGCCTGGAGCGCCATGCGATCGAGGCTGTCGAGCAGCGGCACGTTCTCGACCTTCGACATCGCGCTCACGCTCGCGCCGCGCTTCACGAGCAGCTCCACGGCGGCGACGCGTCCCGCCGACGCCGCCCACATGAGCGGCGTGCGCGAGAACGCGGTGTCGCGCGCATCGACCTGCGCGCCCTTGTCGAGCAGCGCATTGATCGACTCGACGTTCCCCTCGGCGGCCGCGAAGTGCAGCGCGGTGGTCGCGCCGGCGGAGGTCGTCGCTTTCGGGTTCGCGCCCGCTTGCAGCAGCGCCTTCACGAGTGCCGGCTTGCCGGCGCGTGCGGCGAGATGGAGCGGGGTGTAGCTCGAGTTGCGGGTCGTCGCATCGAGGCGCGCGCCGGCGAAGATCAGCAGCTGCGCCGCGCCGAGGTCGCCGCGCTGCGCCGCCCAGTGCAACGCGGTCATGCCGTCGCCCTGCGAGGCGTTCACGTCGGCGCCCGACTTGAGCAGCGTGCGAACCGCGGCGCTGTCGCCGCGCATCGCGGCGTCGGCCACCGGCGCATCGCCGGGGGACGTCGAGAGCAGCGCGGCGAGCGCGAGAGTCACTCCGAAGACGCTACGCATTGATCGCGAGGGGCAGGGCGTCGGTCGAGTCGCCGAACGAACGCAGGTCTTCCATCCCGAGAGTGTGCATGACGCTCAGCATCGCGTTCGCCATCGGCGTGCCGTCGACGGCCTTGACGTGCATCTCGCCCTGCAGCTTGCCGTTCGCGCCGCCGAGGAGGATGAGCGGGCAGCGGCGATGGTTGTGCAGGTTGCTGTCGGCCATCGGCGAGCCGTACATGATGAGCGTCTTGTCGAGCATGTTGCCGTCGGCTTCCTGGATGCTCTTCAGGCGATCGAGGAAGTAGGGCAGCATGCTGACGTGATACTTGTTGATGAGGAAGAAGTCCTTCACGCCCTTCTCGGTGCCGCCGTGGTGCGACGCCGGATGGAACGGCTTGTCGGTGCCGCTCTCCGCATACACTCGGCTCGAGCCGTCGCGTCCCATCTTGAACGAGAAGATGCGGGTGACGTCGGCGGCGAAGGCGAGCGCCTGGATGTCGAACATCAGACGGGTGTGCTCCTCGACTGAATCGGGGACGCCCATCGGTGCGCCGAC
>CBHWBX010000258.1:0-6732 GCA_966111935.1 uncultured Gemmatimonadaceae bacterium | reverse complement strand
ATGAGACACCGCCGGGAAGCATCGGCTCGGTCGTGCGCGAGCTGCTCACGCGCGGACCGATGCCCGTGCTCGCCGTGAACGCGCTCTGATCGCGGCGGTGTAGGGAGGCGGCGCGTCGACGGTCAGGCCGCTGCTGCGGCCTGTGCCTTCACGTCGACGCGCCCGCCGAGCGCCGCGCGCGCGATCTGGCTGGCGAGCAGCAGCACCGAGACCAAGAAGAGGATTGCGCCGGCCAGGACGACCGTAAGCCAACCCGCGAGAATCCCTGACGTCATCGCGACCACTGCGGCGGGCATGATGCCGAGCTGCACCGTGGCGACGCGGGGCGAGATCATCTGCGCCATCGTCGGCGTTCCCGGCTCGTCGGTCCGGCCGCGGTAGCGGCTGACCCAGGCGAGCATCGGCGCGATGTTGTAAAAGAATCCTGTTACCAAAACGATGATGCCGCCGATCAGTCCCACGAAGACGTATGCCGTCGCGAGCCGCGTCGCGCTGGGGCCCTGCCACAGCAGGATCGGCCCGAGGAGCGCCGCGGCGACGAGAAACGTCATCCCGGCGGCGGCGAAGCGCATGCCGACATCGAGGCGCTTCCCGTCGCGATAGAAGCGGCTCGACTGATACACGAAGCACGCGACCCCGCCCTCGATCAGCAGCAACCCCGACCAGGACGCCGCGCTGACCTGCGCATTCAGGCCGACCGCGAGCACTGGGATGCCGAGTGATACGAGCACGAGCGACCGCTTGGTCCATCGCGAGTCGACGCCGCGGGAGAGCAGGAACATCGGGAACAGCTTGTCGCCGACACCGATGATCGTCACCAGCGCCCAGCCGACGATCGCGACGTGAAGATGCGTCGCGAGAACATGGACGCGCGCGGCGGCGATGAAGCCGGTCTGGATGTTGTGCAGCAGTACCACGCCGAGCACGAACGTCGAGGAGAGAAAGATGAGTGCGAGGGCGAGCGCAGCCCATGTTGCGTCGCGGCGGCGGGCCAGCGGCAGGGTCGCCGCGATGTTCACGATCGCCGTCGTGACGCCGGTCGCGACGAGGCCGATGCCGGCGTGGTGCAGCATCGTGCTGCTGCCGGCGACGCCGCAGGCGAACAATCCCACACCGGGGCAGAACGTCCAGAAGCTGACATGTCCGAGCTTCGGCCAGCGAATGCGTGCTCCGAGCGCGACCGGCAGCAGCTGGTACAGCGCGCCGAAGATCGTCATCGTGAGCCAGCCGAGCGTGAAGAGGTGCGTCACGCCGGCGACGTGCGGAGAGAGGTAGTTCCCGGCCGCGAGCTCGGGCGCGATCCACACCAGGCCCCCTGCGCCGGCGACGAGGTAGAGGATTGCCGCGGCGAAGTGCTCTCCGGGAAGCCGCATCGAAACGGGCTGGCCCGTCGGAGTGACGGGCAGAGAATAACTACGCATGTCGAAACGTCACTCTTTCCATCACCGGCGGACGTGACGGATGTCTCACGGCTCGCCCGCGTCGCCCTAGAAACCGACCGTCAGTTGCAGATAGGCCCACTGCGCCGTCGCGCCGTGATTGCCGAGCCCGATTGCGCTCGCGCCCGACGATGCCCGGAGATGTTTGCGCACCGATCGGTGCGACGCCCGCGGCCAGAAGGACCACAGCGAGAGAGGTGCGTTTCATCGGTCGGCTCGTGTCGCAGAGGCGGCGAGCGACTGCGCGATACGAATCGTCGCGGCGGTCTCGTCGAACCCCTGCTGTTGGTGAACGACGGCGCCGTTCGCGTCGACCACGGTCAGCATGTTGGAATGTGCCAGCGTCTCAGGTGCCACGCGGCGATAGCGCACGCCGATGACGGCGGCGAGCGCGCGCACGTCGCCGTCGCTTCCGTTCAACAGCGTCCACCGCTCCGTGGAGAGCTCCTTCTCCCGCGCATACATCGCGAGAGCGCCCGGCGTGTCGCGCTCGGGATCGAGCGAGACGAGCACCAGCCCGACGTTCGGTCCCGTCTCGGACTCGATGCGTTTCATGTTCGCGAGCGCGATCGGGCAGGTCGCGGTGCAGTGCGTATACACCATCGCGATCACGCGCGGCTTGCCGCGAAGCGCCGGCAGCGCGAGCGCCGTCCCGGATTGGTCACGCCACGCGCCGCCGACGTCATAGACCGAAAACTGCTGCCGGGCGGTGGCCGGTCTCTCGGACGGCTCGGAGGATCGATGTGCCCCGCCGGAGCAGGCGGCCACCGCGGGCAGCAGCAGAAGAAGAAGCGTGCGCATCATCAGGTCAGGTCGGCGGCGCAGCGAAAGCCGAGGTGCTGCGTCGCGGTGCGTCCGGTGAGCCCGGCGCGCACCGCCGCGCGCATGAACGCCGGATAGTTCGATGGGTTCGTCGCGTGCAGCGCCGCGCCGGCGCAAAAGAGATCGTGATCGCGCGCGTCGACGCCGCTTCCCGCGGTGCGTGAATCGTCCGACGCGACGACGCCGTTGAAGTCCTCGGTCCATTCCCACGGTCCGCCGTGGAGTCCCGTCACGCCGTAGACGTTGCGGAATCCGCCGGTGTGGCTGGTGTAGATGCCGAGCAGGCGCTGGAGGAACGCGGGATCGGAGGTTGCATCGCGCTGCGTTTCGCTCGCGCTCGCGACATACTCCCATTCATCGGTCGTCGGAAGCCGCTTGCCCTGCGCCTTGCAGTACGCGCGCGCCGCGAACCACGACACCGACCGAACCGGCTCGGCGAGTGCGCCCGCATCGCCGGCGTCGAGATCGCCGCGCCAGTCGCTCAGGTACTCGCGCTCGGTGAAGACCGGCTTGATCGCGCTGCGACGCCACTCGGCGTGCTCACGCACGAAACGCAGAAAGGCTTCACGTGTCACCGGCTCGTGATCGATCGCGAACGCTTCGACGCTCGTCCGTGCCGTCGTCGTCGCGTAGAGCGGTCGGTACGATCCCGCCGGAATCCTCGCCATGCCGTGAGGCAGGGCGAGGAAGGCGACGGTCGCGAGAGCGGACAGCATGACATGGACTCCTGTCGACGGCGAGTAGTGCGTTATTCCTTCCTGACGCCGAGACCCTTGATCGCGGCGAAGATCTTCGGGTTGTCGTTCCCCGTGACGTGGATCATGCCGAGCGCGCCCTGGTTGAACGCGCGGAAGATCGAATGATCGACGAGTACCAGGTCGCCGGGCTTCTCGACGCCGAACTCCACCGTCGTTGCGCCGCCCGCCGGGATCAGCGTCGTCTGCACGTTGTGCTGGTTCGCGACGCTGCCGCCTTCGCCGTACACGTTGTCGAAGATCTCGCCGATGACGTGGAACGAGCTCGTGAGATTCGGGCCGGCATCGCCGACGAAGAGACGGACACGCTCACCGACTTTCGCCTGAAGCGCCTTCTCGCCGGCGATCGCGCCCACGGCGCCATTGAACACCACGTAGGTCGGCCGCTCCTCGACACCCTTCTCCATGTCGAGCTGCTGGAGACCGTGCGCGCCGTACGCGCCCGTCGTGTAGTACTCGCTCTGCATGACGTAGTACTCGCGATCGACCTTCGGCAGGCCGCCCTTCGGCTCGACGAGGATCATGCCGTACATCCCGTTCGCCATGTGCATCGGCACCGGCGACGTCGCGCAGTGATAGACGTACAACCCCGGGCTCAGCGCGGTGAACGTGAAGATCGATTCATGGTCGGGGATGGTCATCGACGTCTTTGCGCCGCCGCCCGGCCCCGTCACGGCGTGCAGGTCGATGTTGTGGGGCATCGTGCTGTTCGCCGCGTTCCTGAGGTGCAGCTCGACGAGATCGCCTTCGCGCACGCGGATGAACTTGCCCGGCACCGAGCCGCCGAACGTCCAGACGGTGTACTCGACGCTGTCGGCGATCTGCACCGTCTTCTCGATTACATCGAGATTGACGATGACCTTCGTCGCATGCGTGCGCGTGATCGCCGGCGGCACGTTGGGGGCATCGGTCAGCACCGCGACTTCCTGATCGACGATCGGATCGGAGGCGGTGCGAATCGGTACGCCGCGACTGTTCGACTCCGCGGCGTCGGCACGCGTGCAGCCGGTGATCGTCGCGCTGCCGAGCAGCGCGAGCGCAGTCAGAGCAGCCGCAATGGCGGCGCGTGCGGCAAGGTGCGGGTGGGCGTGGCGAATGGTGCGCATTGTCGATGACCTCGTAGCCGGTGCTGTGCGGCGTTGGTTGATTCTCTGTTCGCATGGAGAATCGCCCAACACCACAACGGCTACAGTCAGCGTCTCGCCGGAATTCCGTGCGGGTTCCCCAATTCGCACCGTAGGGGAATGCCCGACCCACCGGCCTCGGCTACTTCCGCGTCTCGCCGCCCGGCAGGAGGGCGCGCAGACGCGCCACATTCGGAATCAATATCCGATTGCGCTCGATCGGCTCGATCAGCTGCTGGCGACGCAACTGCTTCATCGCACGCGAGACCGACTCGCGCGCGGTGCCGATCTCGAGCGCGAGCTCTTCCTGCGTGCGATCGAGCGTGATCTCGGCACGTCCGGTCCGGTCGATGCCGCTTCGCTCGGCGTAGCCGACGAGGAGCATGGCAAGGCGAGCGGCGACGTCGCGGAAGGCCAGCGTTTCAGTGAGATGCACGAGGTGGCGCAGCCGCCGACCGAGCGCGCGAATGATCGCCTGCGCGACGTCCGCCTGGCTTCGATATAACTGTTCGAATGCCGAGCGCGGCAGGAACATCAGTCGCGACTCCTCGAGCGTCACTGCCGAGGCGGGGTACGGCCCGCCATCGAAGAGCGGCAGCTCCGCGACAGCTCGTCCTGGGCCCTCGACGTGCAACACCTGCTCGCGCCCGCTCGGATCAGTGCGATAGATGCGCACCCGCCCCGACGCGACGATGTACAGTCCGCGCGATTCCTCGCCTGTCGTGAACAGCACATGCCCGCTGCCGACGGTCTTCGTCACACACCGGTGCGCGAGCTCCACCAGCGCGTCGTCGCGTACCTCGGCAAAGAGCGGAATGCCGCGAATCAGTGCGAGCAGATCGACATCCGCGGAGCTCGGCGTGGCCATGCCTCCAAACTAGCTCGCCGCCGTGTGACAACAGTCACGCGTCCGCCGCGGCACCTCGAGCATGATTCGAGAGAATCCGGTGCAAATAGGAGAATGCTCGTCCCATGAAGGTGTATGATGCTCCCGCGCTCGCCACGAGCGCCGTCGCGGCGAATCCGGCTCGACCGGCGATGGCGGTCATCCACGATTCCGTGGGCGCCCGCCTCGTCCTGTTTCGCATCGAGCCGGGGCAGGAGGTGCCCGTCCACACGAATGCATCGACCGTCCTGCTCACCGTGATCTCCGGCACCGGCATCGTCATCGGCGGTGACGATCAGCGGGCGGTCAGGCGGAGCGGCGTAGCTCGAAGCAGCACTGCGGACGGCCGCTTCGGTCGCACCGCTCTCGGACCGTCACGCCGAACACGTCGCTGAGCATCGTCTGCACGGCGAGGCACGTCTCCGACCGCTTCGCGACGGCGACCGACAGCGGACATCCGCACCCCTGCACGACCAGCGTCGCGGCGTCGCCTTCCGTCGCGTGGACCGACGTCACCCCGCCGAGCTGATTGAGCAGCGCCGACGCCCCCTCGGCGCGCGCGCGCAGCGATCCGCGATCCGACGATTCCTCGCCGGCCAGCCGATGGCCGACGTCGCGCATGATCGCGCGCAGCTCGCGCTCGTCGAGCCGCTCGCCGAGCACGCCGAGCAACGCTTCGAGGACCGGCGCATACGCAGCGGAGAAGCGCGGCTCGGCGTCGGGGGCGATCTCGTAGATCGTCGCCGGCTTGCCGACGCCGCCTTCGCGACGCACGCCGCCGGCGCGGACGATCCCTGCCTGCTCGAGCGCGGCGAGGTGCGGACGCACGGCGTTGTCGGTGACGTCGAGCTCCGTCGCGAGCTCGTCGACGGTGCGGCCGCCGCGACGCAGCAGATCGAGAATCCGCCCACGCGCGGTGGGGAGAAGATCGGTATCGATGCGCATCCCCAACAATAGCGCCGAGCGTACGGCAAAACAATAAGTCAAGATTTTTCTTGACAAATGGCACCTGAGGTCGATAACCTCCCGCCTCACCTCTCAATTCGGAGTTGTCAGATGCTGACGCTGAAGAACATCCCGGGCTCGCGCGCGCTTGGACTCGCCGCCGCGACGGCCCTCGTGACCCTCGCTGCCCCGGTTCGCAACGTCGTCGCCGCGCAGGCCAAGCTGGACGATCCGACGATCGTCGCGATCTTCGACGCCGCGAACACCTGGGACGTCGAGACGGCGAAGATCGGCGAGAAGAAGGGGACGACGAAGGAAGTCCGCGAGCTCGCGAAGATGTTCGTCCACGATCACGAGACGGTCCGCCAGCAGGGACGCGATCTCGCGAAGAAGCTCCACGTCACGCCGACGCCGCCGAAAGACTTCGCGCTCGCGAAGACCCACGCCGAGGCGATGGAGAAGCTCGAGAAGCTCCACGGCAAGGCGTTCGACAAGTTCTTCCTCGAGAACGAAGTCGCGTTTCACAAGGCGGTCATCGACGCCGTGAACACGACGCTCCTGCCGGCGCTCCAGAACGCCGAAGTGAAGGCGCTCGTCGTCAAGGTCGCGCCGGCGTTCAAGGCGCACCAGGACGCCGCGCAGAACCTGCTCAACAAGCAGTGATCGATGCGCGTCCCGCGCGGCGGTGCCGCGCGGGCCGCGCGTGTTCACCGAATCACAGGCCGCGTCACATGCCGCGACGCTTCAGCGTGTCGACGGCG
>CBHWBX010000257.1:0-6736 GCA_966111935.1 uncultured Gemmatimonadaceae bacterium | reverse complement strand
ATGTTCGGGCTCTCCGTCACCGGCCGCTTCCATCCGCAGAAGATCCTCCGCACCGCCAACGCCGTCGCCGGTTATCTACTCGTCCACACCAAGCCGATCGGCACCGGCATCGTCGCCACGGCGGCGAAGAAGAACGACTTGGGAACCGACGAGACGCGGGCGCTGTACGCATCGATGTGCCAGCTCAATGCCGCGGCGAGCCGCGCCGCCCTCACCGTCGGCGCGCGCTGCGCCACCGATGTCACCGGATTCGGACTGCTCGGCCACGCGTCGCACATCGCGCGTGCGAGCGGCGTCACGCTCGTCATCGAGCCGGCACGCGTCCCGGCGCTTGCCGGTGCGCGCGAGGCGTGGCTGCGCGGCATCCGGACCGGCGGGGCCGAGCGCAACGCGGCCTATCTCGAAGCGCAGGTCGAGTGGGGGAGCGCGGCCGACGTCGATCGCGCGCTGCTCATCGATCCGCAGACGTCGGGCGGCATGCTCGTCGCCGTGCCGCAGGCTCGGGTGGAGGAGTATCTTTCGCTCGTGCCCGGAAGCGTGGAGATCGGCGAGGTCGTGCCACCGCGCGCTCGCGGTCTCGTGCTTGCGTGAAGGTGTGGGAGTGGATGGAGCCTGGTGGCTCTCACGGTCTTCAAAACCGTTCGCGACCTGACGTCGTCGGGTTGGGTGGGTTCGATTCCCATGCACTCCCGCCATCACGGCGCGCGCTGAACCTCTTCGAAATTCTGTCATGAACGCTCGTTCCGGGCTTGCCCTGTTCGCCTTCGTCGCCACGCTGCCCGCGCTTGCCGCGGCGCAGCGTCCCGACACGGCGCGGGCGGCGCCGACGGTGACGCACGTCATTCCGCGCGATTCACTCGTGCCGCCGCTCACGCCGGGCCGCGCGTTTCTCTACTCGGCGCTCGTGCCGGGCTACTCGCAGAGCGTGCTCGGTCGCCACAAGGCGGCATCGGCGTTCCTGCTCGCCGAAGCGATCAGCATCGTCATGATTCGCGAGTCGAGCGCCGACGTGCGCGAAGCGAAGCGCTTCCAGAACGACACGCTCGTGCTCTCGTACAACCCCAACGGTTCACTCAATACGCAGCCGGGGCAGTTCGGCAACGCCGAGGTGAAGTCCCGCCGTTCGCACGTCGAGGATTGGGTCGCGCTGCTGATCGCGAACCATCTCTTCGCCGGCGCCGACGCCTTCGTCGCCGCGCACCTCTGGGACGTGCCCGCGAAGATCGGCGTCTCGAGCAGCGCGAACGGCACGCTGGTCACCGCATCCCTGAAGCTCCCATGACGAATCCAGCACCGATCGGCGTCTTCGATTCGGGCATCGGTGGTCTCACCGTCGCACAGGAAGTCATTCGGCAGTTGCCGCACGAAAGCGTCGTGTACTTCGGCGACACGGCGCGCGTGCCGTACGGTCCGAAAAGTCCCGAGACGGTGCGGCGCTACAGCCGTGAGATCGCGAGCTTCCTCCAGGAGCAGGGCGTCAAAGGCATCGTGATCGCCTGCAACACGGCGACCGCGCACGCACTCGGCGCGCTCCGCGACGAGCTCGAGATGCCCGTCATCGGCGTCGTCGAGCCGGGATCGCGCGCCGCGGTCGCCGCGACGAAGAGTGGCCACATCGGCGTCATCGGCACCGTCGGCACGATCAAGTCGGGTGCGTACGAGCGCGCCATTCGCGCGCTCAATCCCGATTTGATGATCACGGCGCGCGCCTGTCCGCTCTTCGTGCCGCTCGTCGAGGAAGGCTGGACCGATCACGACGCGACGCGCCTCGTCGCCCGCGAGTATCTCGAGCCGCTCATCGCCGCCGACGTCGATACGCTCGTTCTCGGCTGCACACACTATCCGCTGCTCAAGCCGCTCCTGCGCGACGTCCTGGGCACTTCGGTCCGTCTGATCGACAGCGCCGAGGAGACCGCCGCCGAGACGGCGCGCACGCTCGCCGACGCCGGACTCGTCGCCGCACCGGACGCCGACCCGACGTATCGCTTCGTCGCCTCCGACGATCCCCTCCAGTTCCTCCAGCTAGGCCAACGCTTTCTTGGCGGGACGATGGAAGGTGTGGAGATCCGCACTCTCGGCTGAGCCGTTCCACTGGCGCAGCGCGATCGCCTCGTCGGTGATCCTGAGAAAAGTCGGCGCGTCCAGCCACGAGCCGGGATTCCCGTAGGCCGCGCCCGTCGACAACCGCTCGAGTGTCGCCACGTGTGAGTGGCCGAGCAGCACGAGCTCGAGCGACGGATCGGCGGCCGCGATGCGATCCGCGGCATCGAAGAGCCCGCGGCCGCCGTCGCGTGCCGAGTAGGTGCGGCTCGTGTTCGAGCTGTGCGACGCGAGCGGCGTCGACAGATCCGGGTGCAGCCAGCGGAACGAGCGAATCGCGAGCGGGTTGCGCAGCACGCGCCGCAGCGCGCGATAGCGCTTGTCTTCCTTCGGCCGCAGTCCGTCGCCGTGCTCGATGTGGGTGCGCCAGCCGCCGATGTCCGTCACGAGCGGCCCGAAACGATAGTCGATGCCGACGTCCTCGCGCAGCACCTCGCCGCCCCAGCAGTCGTGGTTGCCGGCGATCATCGTCACCGGAACGCCGGCGTCGACGAGGTCCGCGAGCGCCGCGACGACACGGAATCCGCTCCGCGGGATCACCGTCTTCCACTCGAACCAGAACTCGAACAGATCGCCGTTGATGATCAGCGATCCCGCGTGCGTCTGCGCGTGGCGCAGAAACGACAGCACCGCGCGCTCGACGTCCGCGTGCGCGAAGCCGAGATGTGCGTCGGAGATCACATAACAGGGAGCCTTGAACACGCGCGAATCTTACGCCGCGTTCGCTCGCTTTACAAACGTCCCCATCCCGACGAGCTTCCCCGAGTGACGAATTCGTCCCCCCTCGTCCCGCATCACGACGTCGAGTTTCGCGTCCGCTACGCCGAGACCGACCAGATGGGCGTCGTCTACCACACGAACTATCTCATCTGGTGCGAGGTCGGGCGTACCGACTTCATTCGTGCCCGCGGGATGAGCTACGCCGACATCGAGCGCGCCGGCATCGGCCTCGCCGTGTCGGATCTCTCGGCGCGCTTCCACGGAGCGGCGCGCTACGACGATCTCATTCGCGTGCGCACCACGCTTGCAGACGTTCGATCGCGCAGCATCACGTTCGACTATCTGATCACGCGCGCGGAAACGGGGGAACGCCTGGTGACGGCCCGCACGGCGCTCGTCTCCATCGACCCCACGAGGAAGCCGGTCGCGCTTCCATCGGCGGTGCGCGCCCTATTCGAGCCCGCATGAAGCGCCTTGCGCCGTTCTTCGCACTCCTGGCTCTCGTCGCGTGCGTTCCCAAGCTCACGCCGCTTTCGGGCACCGAGGTGCCGGCGAACCGCCTCCCGGCGACCCAGCTGCCCCCGGGCCATCGTCGCGTCGTGTTTACGTGGGAGCTCCAGGACCACGAGATGAACGGGCGGGGCGACGGCGCCGCCCGCATCGCCGCGCCCGACAGCGCCCGCCTCGATTTCTTCCTCGGCGGCGGCTTCGGCCAGGGCGCCGTCGTGCTGATTGGCGATTCTTTGCGCGCACCGCCGGGCGCCGGCGATCTCGCGAGCAAGGTCGTCCCGCCGCCGACCCTGCTTTGGGCCGTTCTCGGACGCGTGGCGTTGCCAAATCTCGCCGACACCGTCATTCGTGTTGAAGGGACGACGCTCCGAGCGGACATCGGCCGCCCGGTTGCCTGGAGGCTGACCTTTCAGGGCGACACGCTGACCCGCGCTGAACGGGTCGATAACGGACGGGTAGTAGAGTGGGTGGATCGCAGCGACCGGACGCACATTCGGTATCGCAATGAGTCGGCGCGGCGATCCCTGCAGCTCGTAGTCACTCGAACGGACGAGGTTCCGGAGTTCGATGCGTCGATTTGGCGTTTTGATCGGTAGTCTGTGCACGCTCCTGCTCACCGGCTGCATCTACGGCTTTGCCGGCGGTGGCTTGCCTCCGCACATCCGCACTGTCGCCCTGTCGACGTTCGACAACCAGACGCCCGCGCCTGAGCTCCCGAAGGAGCTGTACGACGAGATCCATCGGGCGCTCCAGCGCCGGCTCGGTCTTCGTGATGCGCCGGCCGACAAGGCCGACGCCGTGGTGCGCGGCGTCATCTCCTCGTACGACGCCGACATCCCGATCACCTTCAACGCCAATCCGACCGTCGCGGTCAGCGCGGGCCGCCGGCTCCAGCTGACGATCGACGTCGAGATCATCGACCAGGCGACCGGGAAAGTGCTCTTCTCGGGCAAAGCGTTGCGCCAGGAAGCCGATTACGCCGAGCGCGCCGAGCCGGAAGGGCGCCGCAAAGCGATCAACAAGGTCGTCGACCAGATCATCGCCGGAGTGCAGAGCAATTGGTGAACGCGCGCCGCGGGGCCAGCTCGGTCGGGTGTCTGTTCTGGTTGATGATCGTCGTCGCCATCATCTACTTCGGCGTCAACGTCGGTGAGATCTACTGGCGCTTCTACGAGTACCAGGACGACATGAAGCAGGAAGTTCGCTTCGCCGTGAACTCGACCAACGACAAGATCCTCGCGCGCCTCCGCGCTCGCGCCGATTCGCTCGGACTCCCCGAGGACGCGCGCGACATCGCCCTCCGCCGCACCCAGAAGGCGATCTCGATCGAGGCCGAGTACTACGAGCGCATCGAGCTGCCCGGCTACGCGCGCGACGTGCTCTTCCATCCGCACGCCGAGGGACCGCTTTGACCGATCGTTCGCGCTTCGATCCCCTCGCGAAGATCATGACGTGGGATCGAGCGCGCGACTGGCGAGCCGGTGTCACGGGACGCGTCGTCTTCACCAACGGCGTCTTCGATCTCCTCCATCCTGGCCACAGCGACGTGCTGCTCGGCGCGCGTGCGCGCGGCGACGCGCTCGTCGTCGGCGTGAACAGCGACGCCTCGGTCAAACGGCTCAAGGGTCCGGAGCGCCCGGTACGCTCCGCCCCCGAGCGCTGTTATGTTCTCGCGGCGCTCGCGATGGTCGACTGCGTCGTCGTGTTCGAGCAGGACACGCCGTACGACCTGATCACCACGCTGCGCCCGGACGTCCTCGTGAAGGGGGGCGACTACACCGAAGCGTCGATCGTCGGCGCGCCCGAGGTCCGATCCTGGGGCGGTGACGTCGCCGTCATTCCGCTCACGCCCGGCCACTCCACCACTTCCACCATCGAGCGCCTGCGTGGCCACTGAGACCACTCCCCGCACGTCCCGTCGCGACGACGAGACGCGCATCGTCACCCTCGAGCGCGGCGTCGCGCCGTACGCCGAGGGTTCCTGCCTCGTCTCGTTCGGGGCGACGAAAGTCCTCTGCACCGCCTCCGTCGAGGACGGCGTCCCGGGGTGGAAGCGCGGCAAGGGCGAGGGCTGGCTCACCGCCGAGTATGCGATGCTTCCGCGCGCCACGAAGACGCGCACCTCGCGTGAGCGCGACAAGGTCGGCGGGCGCACCCAGGAGATCCAGCGGCTCATTGGTCGCAGCATCCGCGCGATGCTCGACGATTTCCGCTTCGGCGAGTACACCGTGAAGCTCGATTGCGACGTCCTCGTCGCCGACGGCGGCACGCGCACCGCCTCGATCACCGGCGCCTGTGTCGCCGCGGTCGATGCCTTCAACTGGCTGGCCGAGAGCGGCCGCATTGCCGCGTCGCCGGTGAAACGGCGCGTCGCCGCGATCAGCGTCGGCGTGATCGGTACGACGCCCCGTCTCGATCTCAATTATGAGGAAGACGTGCGCGCCGCCGTGGACATGAACGTCGTCATGAGCAGCGAAGGGCACTTCGTCGAAGTGCAGGGGACCGGCGAGCACGGTACCTTCGACCGCGGTGAGCTCGATGCCTTGCTCGATCTGGCGGTGAAGGGCCTCCGCGAGCTCGATCTCGCGCAGCAGACGATCCTGTCCGCGCCGCTGCGCTGACGATGCTGCTCGCGACGCGCAGCGAAGGGAAGCTTCGCGAGCTGCGCCCGCTCTTCGCGGCGCGTGGCATCACTGTCGTCGATCTCAACGACGCCGGCATCGCCGAGAGCAGCGCCGAGGATGCGCTCGAGGTGTACTCGACGTTCGAGGAGAACGCGCTGGCCAAGGCGCGCTACTTCGCTCGGCTCAGCGGCCGTCCGGCGATCGCCGACGACTCCGGGATCGCCGTCGACGCGCTCGGCGGACGTCCGGGCGTGTTGAGCAAACGCTGGAGCGGCCGCATCGATCTGCACGGACAGGCGTTGGACGACGAGAACAACCGGCTGCTGCTCGAGGCGCTGCGCGATGCGGCCGATCGGCGCGCGCATTATGTGTGTGCGGCGGCGTTCGTCGACAGCGAGCGCGAGATCGTGTGTCGCGGCGAGGTGCACGGCTCGGTGCTCGAGAGCGCGCAGGGGACGGGCGGCTTCGGCTACGATCCGTACTTCTTCGTCGACGAGCTGGGGAAGACGTTCGGGGAAGCGACGCGCGAAGAGAAGGAGCGGGTGAGCCACCGCGGGCGCGCCTTCCGCGAACTGATCGCGAGAATCTCCAACGGCCCCGCTTGATTCTGCGGACGGGCGTTGGTACATTCGAAGGCTCGCGGGGCGTAGCGTAGCCTGGTATCGCGCCTGCTTTGGGAGCAGGAGGTCCCCGGTTCAAATCCGGGCGCCCCGACCTCGGCGTGGATGAAGCGCCAGTAGCTCAGTTGGATAGAGCAACAGCCTTCTAAGCTGTGGGTCGGG
>CBHWBX010000256.1:0-6773 GCA_966111935.1 uncultured Gemmatimonadaceae bacterium | reverse complement strand
TGAGATCGCCCGGTACATACTCTACGATCCCCGCGAGCTCGCGCGTCGACAGCGACACCGCCCCCAGTCGCACCGCGATCGCGAGCGCGATGACGGCGATCGCCCCGAGCACGAGCATGCGCAGCGCCAATGGCCAGCCGAAGAGCGGACGGGCGTGCGTCACTTCGCTGCCCTGACCTCAGGATGGATCGCCGCTTCGAGCGCGCGCGTCGCCGTGCCGATGTTCGCCCCGGGACGCTGGACGAGATCCGCCGGCACCACTGCGATCGATCCGTTCTTCACGGCCGCGAGATCGCGCCAGCCATTCCGCGATCGGAAGAGGTCCGCTGCGTTGTCCTTGAACTCGCCCTGCGGAAGGATGAGCAGCTCGGGCGCGCGCTTCACGATCTCCTCGAGCGACACGTTCGGCCACAGGGCGTTCGCATCATCGAAGATCGACGCGCCGCCGGCGACGCCGATCAGCTGTGAGACGAACGTCTTCGGTCCCGCGGTGAGCGGCGGATCCGGATAGACGACGAACATCACGCGTCGCACCGGACGCCCTGCCACTTCCTGCCGCACACTGTCGATCGTCGCCCGAATCGACGTGCGCAGCGCCGCCGCCGCGCTGTCCCGGCCGACGAGCTTTCCGAGATTCCCGATGCCGCGAAACACGTCGGTGGTATCTTCCGTTCGCACCGAGAACACCGGAATGCCGAGCGTCGCCAGCTTCTCGCGGATCGCGCGGCGCTTGTCGTTGTCCCAGCCGATCACGAGATCCGGCTTCAGTCCGACGATCGCCTCGACACTCGGATCGATCCCGCCGCCGACCGACGGTACCGCCTGGACTTCCTTCGCGACGTCGTAGCGCGTGCGGCCGACGATGCGATCCGTCGCGCCGAGCGCGATCAGCGTCTCCGTCGCGCTCGGGATCAGCGAGATCACGCGCTTCGCCGGGCCCGAGAGATGGACGGTATCTCCGGCGTCGTCGACGGCGACGATCGCGCCCGTCGTCGCCACGGAGCCCGTGCGCTCCGCACAACCGCTCGCGACGACGACCAGCGCGACGATCATCGCGCGCATCACCGGTCCTGAAAACACAAATCCCGTCCTTGCTCGACCGAGAGCGGGGACGGGGTTGAATGGACCGGGAGGGAAACAGATGGAGCGCCGGCTGCGATTCAGCCCCGCGCCCCTCCCTCGAAGGGTTTCTATGCGGGAGTGAACGGTACCGGTCTCCTGGCTCGAGACAGCCGTCCTCTCCTTCCCAGCGCGGGCGCGCCAGTGGTTCTTCGAGGAAGCCGCTGCCGCGCGTTACCGCGCGGCGTCTCTCACAGTGGCGGGGCCGCGCCGGATTCACACCGGCTTCCAACTGCTGGCCCGTTCACACCTTCAGTTGTCCCGGAATACTACCACCGCCGACGGCTCGCGGCAACTCGGCCGCGCATGCGCGCGAATCGCGTCCCACTTGCGTCCCGCCGCCGCGTCGGTGACACTGCGCGCGTGACATCTTCCACTCTCGCGCCCGTGCTCATGGTGCAGGGCACGGCGTCGCACGCCGGAAAATCGACGCTCACCGCCGCCTTCTGCCGCCTCTTCGCGCGCGCCGGATATCGCGTCGCGCCCTTCAAGGCGCAGAACATGTCGAACAACGCTGCCGTCACCAACGACGGCGGCGAGGTCGGTCGCGCCCAGGCGATGCAGGCCGCCGCCGCGGGCATCGACGTCACCGTCGACATGAATCCGATCCTCCTCAAGCCGCAGAGCGATCGGACGTCGCAGGTCGTCGTGCTCGGACGCGCGCGCTATCGCAACGACGCGCGCCAATACTACGATCGCACCGCCGAGCTCTGGCCGATCGTCACCGGCGCGCTCGATCGGCTGCGCGCGGAATACGATCTCGTCGTCGCCGAGGGCGCCGGCAGTCCCGCCGAGATCAATCTCGAGCGCTACGATCTCGTGAACATGCGCGTCGCTCGTCATGCGAACGCGCCCGTCGTTCTCGCCGGCGACATCGACCGCGGCGGCGTCTTCGCGTCGCTGTACGGCACGTGGGCGCTCCTCCCCGAGAGCGATCGTGCGCTCATTCGCGGATTCATCATCAACAAGTTCCGCGGCGACCCATCGCTTCTCGATCCGGGATTCGTCATGCTCGAGGAGCGCACTGGCGTGCCGACGCTCGGCGTGCTCCCGTACGTGGACCTCTCACGCGTCCCGGCGGAGGACGCGCTCGAGTGGGCGGGCCCGCAGCGACGGCGCGACGAGCACGTCGTCCTCGACGTCGCGATCATGCGCCTGCCGCGCATCGCCAATCTCGACGAGTTCCAGCCGCTCATGACCGAGCCCGGCGTTCGCGTGCGCTGGATCGCGTCCGCCTCCGAGCTCGGCGAGCCCGATCTCGTCATCGTTCCCGGCACGAAGTCGACGATGGACGATCTCGCCTGGCTGCGCGAGCGCGAGCTCGACGCGGCGATTCGCGCACGCCGCGCCGCCGGCACGCCGGTGCTCGGTATCTGTGGCGGCTTCCAGATGCTCGGCTCCGCGCTGATTGACGAGCACGGAGTGGAGACAGCCGGGCGCGCCGACGGACTCGGTCTCCTGCCGATCACGACGACGTTCGCGCCGGACAAGGTCACTCGCCGCGTCGTCGCGCGCGTTGCCGGCGACACGGCCCTCTGGTCCGCCGCCGACGTCGACGCTTCGCTCGAGGCGTACGAGATTCACATGGGCCGCACCGTCCCCGACGCCGGCGCCCTGCTCTCGGCGGCGCCGTTCTCCACGCGTGTGGGCGACGATGCGCTGATCGACGGCTGTACCTCCGCCGACGGTTTCGTCGTCGGCACGTACATGCACGGCCTCCTCGAGAACGACGCGCTGCGTCGCGCGATGCTCGAGCGGCTCGCCGCACGAAAGGGCGTCACGCTGCCGCAGTCGACGCGCCTCGCGACCGTCGATCAGGCGATCGACGAGCTTGCCGACATGGTGCGCGACAACCTCGACCTCGACGCGATCGGCGCGATGGTCGGGCTGTCGCTCAGCGCGCTGCGATGATCACACTCCTCATCGGCGGTGTTCGCGCAGGGAAGAGCGGCCGTGCGCTCGTTCTCGCCGAATCCACGCCTGGCGACGCCGATCTCCTCTTCGTCGCCACCGCCCAGGCGTTCGACGACGAGATGCGCGCGCGCATCGACGCGCACCAACGCGAGCGCGGCGCACACTGGACCACCCTCGAGTCCCCGCTCGACGTCGCCGCGGATCTCGAAAGGGACATCGCGGCCGGAACGCGCCGGTACCGCGCCGTGGTGCTCGATTGCCTGACGCTCTGGGTGAGCAACATCCTCCTCTCGCTCCCCGAGGACGCCGACGCCGAAGCGACCGTGGCCGAGCACACCCGCACCCTTCTCACGAATCTCCAGCGCCTCTCCGGCGACGGCTCGCACGTCATCGTCGTCACCAATGAGGTCGGGCTCGGCGTCGTTCCCCCCACGCCCCTCGGCCGGCGCTATCGCGACGCGCTCGGCCGCGCCAACCAGCTCGTCGCCGCGGCCGCCGATCGCGCGACCCTCCTCGTCGCCGGCCTCGCGCTCGATCTCAAGTCTTAGCACCACCCGAACGTGACGCGTCTCGGTCCGGTCCCTAGCTTTCACCCATGGTCGTGACCGACGCGATCGTCCTCCACTCGTTCGACTACCTCGAGTCGTCGCGCATCCTGAAGCTCGTGACGCGCGACGCCGGCGTGCGTTCGGTCCTCGCCCGCGGCGCGCGCAAATCGCGCAAGCGCTTCGGCGCCGCCCTCGACCTCTACGCGCAGGGCACCGCCGAGCTTCAGACCAAGCCCGGTCGCGATCTCGACACGCTTCATGCCTTCGACGTCGTGCGCGCGCGCCACGCGCTCGCATCGCAGCTCGCGCGCTTCACCGGCGCGAGCATGATCGCCGAGCTCACCCTGCGCTTTGCGCGCGACGCCGCCGATCCCGGTCTCTTCGACGCCGTCGCCGAAACGCTCGACGCGCTCGCCGATGCTTCCCCCGAGCGCGCGCGCGACGTCGCGCTCGGCGGCGCCTGGCGCATCCTCGCCGAGCTGGGAGTGAGTCCGGCGGTCGATGTGTGCGCCGAATGTCACGCGCCGCTCGACGCCGCCGCGCCGGCCGTCTTCAGTCACGCCGCCGGCGGCGCGCTCTGCGAGCGGTGCAGCCTGCTCGCGCGCAGCGGACGCACGCTTCCCGCCGAGGCGCGCGATGCGTTGCGCGCCTGGCTTGCCGCCGACGCCTATCCGCTCGACGACGCCAACGCCGTGCGCGCCCATCAGCGTTTGCTGCGGGAATTCCTCCGCGAACATCTTCCCGACGAGCGGCCGTTCACCGCGTTCGACGTCTGGGAGCGCGGCACTCTCGAATCGTTCACGCCCGCCGCCGCTCCATGATCCTCGGCACCGCCGGTCACATCGACCACGGCAAGACCACGCTCGTTCGCGCGCTCACCGGCATCGACACCGATCGCCTGCCGGAAGAGAAGAAGCGCGGCATCACCATCGAGCTCGGGTTCGCGCCGCTGACGCTCGACGGCATCGGCACCGTCGGCGTCGGCGACGTGCCCGGCCACGAGGCCTTTGTGCGCACGATGGTCGCCGGCGCTACCGGCATCGACCTCGCGCTCGTCGTCATCGCCGCCGACGAAGGCGTGATGCCGCAGACGCGCGAGCATCTCGCGATTCTCGAGCTGCTCGGCGTGCGCTCGGGCGTCGTCGCACTCACCAAGTCCGACCTCGTCGACGCCGACTGGCTCGCGCTCGTCGAGGACGACGCGCGCTCCGCCGTGTCGCGCGCGCTGCCGGATGCGCCGATCATCGCAACCTCCGCGACGACCGGCGCCGGTCTCGACGAGCTGCGCCGCGCGCTCTCCGCCGCACTCGCCGCGCTCCCGCGCCGCGGCACTGACGATCTCTTTCGTCTCCCCGTCGACCGCGTATTCACGATCAAGGGAACGGGCACCGTCGCCACCGGCACGGTGTGGTCGGGGAGCATCGCGCGCGACGAGACCGTGCGCATTCTCCCCGGCGATCGCACTGCGCGCGTGCGCGGCATGCAGGGACATGGCGCGCAGCTCGACGCGACCGCGCCGGGTGGGCGTGCCGCGATCGCGCTCGCCGGCGTCGACGTCGCCGATGTGCCGCGCGGGTCGACGCTCGTCACCGATCGCGACTGGCACCCGACGACGCTCCTCCGCGCCGACGTTTCGTTCGTTCCCGATGTCGACGTCGCGCTGCGCCCGCGCACCTGGTTCCGCTTTCACGTCGGTACCTCCGAGGTCGGCGCGCGCATCGTCACCCGCGACGTCGATGCCTCCGCGCCCTTCGCAGCGCGCATCGTCCTCGACGCGCCGGTGCTCCTGCGCGCCGGCGACCGTTTCGTCCTGCGCACGTCGGCGCCGCTCAATACCATCGCCGGCGGCGTCGTCACCGATCCGTACGCGCCCCGGCGTGCGCGTCTCTGGCCCGCGCATCTCTCGCACGCCGAGCGCCTCGCGCGCTTCGTCGACGAGGCGGGCGGGCAGGGCATCGACCCCGCGTCGCTCCCGGTTCGACTGGGCCTCTCGCCGGCCGAGTGTCGCGCGCTCGTCGCCGCCGATGCACACATCGTCGCGCTCGGCGGGCGCCTCGTCTCGGCGACGGTCGTCGCGGACCTCGAGACCGCGGTTCAGTCACTCGTCGACGACTTTCATGCGGCCAACGCGCTCGAGATCGGCGCGCCGTCGCAGCCGCTCAAAGCGAAGCTGCATGCGTCTGCCTCGGTGGCCGACGCGGTCGTCGAGCGCCTCGTGAAGCGCGGCGAGCTCAACGCAGTCGGGGGATCGATCGCGCGACCGAATTGGAGCCCATCGCTCGGCGCCGACGACGCCAAGCTCGCCGATCAGCTGCTGGGCTCGCTGGCGAGCGCAGGCTCGGAGCCGCCGAGCGCGGACGAGCTCATCGCCCAGTTCGGCGACCGGGCGGACGCAATCCTTCGATTCGTCGAGCGACGGGGTGATGTCGTTCAAGTCGAGAAGGGGCGGTACTATACGGCCGTGAATCTCAAGTCCCTTGTCGATCGCCTGGGTGCCATCATGGCGGGTCGCGGGGAGGTCAGTCCGGCAGAGATTCGGGACGGACTCAGCCTGTCCCGAAAGTACCTGATCCCGTTTCTGGAGTATTGCGACCGGGCGGGGTATACCGTGCGTCAGGAAAACGGACGTGTATGGCAAAGTCTGTAACATGCTGTGGCACATGGGACTGCACGCCACGGCTCGCTTGACAGTTCTTCCGGTGGCCCGTAATATCCATTCAGTAGCAGTGTCTCGTTCAACCCATTCAGGAGCTCCTGTAACGGTCCTGTTTCGTCGGAGAAAACATGTTCCACCGCTGGGCAGCACTAGTGCTCGTGCTCGCCCTTTGTGCGATTTCGCCAAAGACCGCGGCGGGGCAATCAACGCAGCCCCGAGGGCACGGTGCAAAAGGCCGGCTCGGAAGTAACTATCCGAACCCGTTCAATCCTGACACTTACCTGAAGTTCGCAGTCGGTGAAGAAGGCTGTACTCCAGGAAGTGGGAAGTACGTGGTAACCATGCAGCTGGTGAACGTGCTGGCGCAGCCAGTCGTCGATCCAGTCCTGTGGGAGTCGGCGGAAACGTCGGCGGCGAGCTCACTCGGCTCGCAGAAGGGTCAGCGCATTCGCAACGTCACGTTGCCGTGCGGTGAGTATGTGGCGTATTGGAATGGCCGCTTGCCGGACGGCCGCGAGGCTTCGTCCGGCGTGTAC
>CBHWBX010000255.1:0-6807 GCA_966111935.1 uncultured Gemmatimonadaceae bacterium | reverse complement strand
CCGGCGCCACCGCGGCGCAGGAGCTCGCGTTCACGCTCGCCGACGGCTTCACGTATATCGAGCGCGGCATCGCGCGCGGTCTCGATGTGGACGACTTCGCGCCGCGTCTTTCGTTCTTCTGGGACATCCACAACGACTTCTTCGAGGAGATCGCCAAGCTGCGCGCGGCGCGTCGCATCTGGGCGCGGCACCTCAAGGAGCGCTACGGCTCGAAGAGCCCGCGGTCGTGGGTCATGCGCTTCCACTCGCAGACCGCCGGCGTGACGCTCACCGCGCAGCAGCCGATGAACAACATCGTGCGCGTCGCCTACCAGGCGCTCGCCGCGGTGCTCGGCGGCACGCAGTCGCTGCACACCAACTCGATGGACGAGACGCTCGCGCTGCCGACCGAAGAAGCGGTGCAGGTCGCGCTGCGCACGCAGCAGGTGCTCGCTTACGAGACCGGCATCCCGAACGTGATCGATCCGCTCGGCGGCTCGTACTACGTCGAAGCGCTGACCGATCAGCTCGAGCGCGACGCCGAAGCGCTGTTCGCCGAGATCGATTCGATCGGCGGCGTCGTGACGGGTCTCGAGAACGGTTGGTTCCAGCGCAAGATCGCCGAGTCGGCGGCGCGGCAGCAGTGGGAGATCGAGCAGCATCGCCGCGCGATCGTCGGCGTGAACGAGTTCGTGACCGACGAGCCCGAGCTCACGATCCCGATCCTCAAGGTCGGCGCCGAGGCCGAGCGCTCGCAGCGCGAGCGCATGGCGAAGATGCGCGCCGAGCGCGACCAGGTCGCCTGCGACGCGGCGCTCGCCCGTCTGCGCGAAGCGGCGTCGGGGACCGAGAACGTCTTCCCGCACATCCTCGAGGCAGCGCGCCGCTACTGCACGCTCTACGAGATCCGCGAAGCGCTGGAGAGCGTGTTCGGCGCGTATCGCGAGCCGGTGTTCTTCTGAGCACGAAACACGCGAACTGAAAGCACGAAGCCCGCGAACCGAACCGGTCGCGGGCTTCGTTCATTCAGGCGGCGAGTCCATCGAAATAGGCTTCGATCCGCTTTCGCAGCGCCGCGTCCGGGAGCCGGCCGCGCGACGCGAGGTTGTTGTCGTTCATGAAGGCGACCGTCTCGGTCCCCGGGATCACGCACGTCACCGCGGGATCCGAGATGATGTACTTGAGGAAGATCTGCGCCCAGCTCGTCGCATCGATCTCCTTCGCCCAGTCGGGAAGCGGCTGATTCATCACGCGCTGGAAGACGCGGCTGCGGCCGAAGGGCAGGTTGATCAGGACGCCCATCCCACGATCAGCGGCCGTCGGGATGATGCGATCCTGCGCGCTTCGATTGTCGATCGCCAGATCGACCTGCACGAAGTCGAGCTTGTGCGTCTTCATCGCCGCTTCCAGCGCGTCGTACTCTCGCTTCGAGCTGCTCGTGATCCCGGTGTAGCGGATCTTCTTCGCCGCCTTCCACTCGTCGAGAACCGGCGCGATGACGTCGGGACTCGACACGTTCCAGATCTGCATCAGGTCGATGCGATCCGTCTTCAGACGCGCGAGCGACCGGTTCATCGACGCGACGGCGTCCGCTGCGGTCCCCCCGCCGCGTGGCAGCGACACTTTGGTGGCGAGGAAATACCGATCGCGGTTCTTCAGCTCGGCGAGCGCATCACCGACGACCTGCTCGGCGCGGCCGTACGACGGCGCGGTGTCGAGCACCCGGCCGCCGAGATCGGGAAACTGCCGGAGCACGTCGGTGAGAGCCGGGAGCTGTTCGGCCGTCGGATTCTCGTAGTTGCGCGCGGTGCCCATGCCGACCGCGGCGACCTTTTCGCCAGTCGATGGAATCGCGCGCTCGATGAGCGGAAGCGGCGCGGTGCCCCAGGGCGCGGGCAGCGCGTATGCATTGCCGCGCGTGAACGTCAGGAGGGCGCCGGCGCCCAGGCCAAGCTTGATCGCGTCACGCCGGCTGATCGTGCGGTCGTCGGACATCGAGCAACCTCTGTGTCTGGCGGTGGGTGAGTGGGGATGACTGGAGTCTCGCGTCGGGCATCCGATTGCGCAACGACTCCGGTGCTAGCTTACCCGCATGGCGAATGCAAACTGGTGGGCCGACTACTTCGACTCGCAGTACCTTCTCGAGTACGAGCCGCTCTTCTCCCTCGAGCGCGACCGCCATGAGGTGGCGCGCATCATGGAGATCATCGGACTCCCCTCGGGCTCCCGCATCCTCGATGTGCCGTGCGGGCAGGGCCGGCACGCGCATTTGCTCGCCGAGGCGGGCTTCGACGTCGACGGTCTCGACTACTCGCCCGACCTCCTCGCCAAGGCCAAGGCGCGCGGGACCGCGCGAACGCTGCGCTACACTCGCGGCGACATGCGCAAGCTGCCGGCGAAATGGACCGGGCGGTTCGATGCCGTCCTCAATCTGTTCACCTCGTTCGGCTTCTTCGCCGAGCCGGCCGACGATGCGCGCGTGATCGCGGAATTCGCGCGCGTCCTCAGGCCCGGCGGCCAGCTCGTGTGGTACGGCGGCAACCGCGACGGCGTGATGGCGCGCTTCCTCGAGCGCGACTGGTGGCAGACGACCGACGGGACGCTGATCGCGCAGGAGCGCAGCTTCGATCCGCTCTCCGGCATGCTCACCGTGCACACGGTGTGGTCGGGGAAGAAGCGTCACGGCTCGCGCGACCATCGCATCCGCCTCTACACGCCGACGCGACTCGCCGAGCTCTGCGCCGATGCCGGGTTGATCGTCGAAGCGGCGTACGACGGCCTGTCCGATCGGCCGCTGTCGCGGAAATCGAGCGAGATGATGCTCGTCGCGCGCAAGGAAGAGGGGCGTGCGGGATTGTCCCGCGTCCGCCGTGTCCGCTAGGTTGTGTTTGTTATGCGTCCAATCCGAGTCTTAGTCGCCAAGCCCGGTCTCGACGGTCACGATCGCGGCGCGAAGGTTGTCGCCGCGGCACTGCGAGACGCCGGCATGGAAGTCATCTATACCGGGCTGCATCAGACGCCCGAGATGATCGCCACCGCCGCCGTGCAGGAGGACGTCGACGTGGTCGGCCTGTCCATCCTGAGCGGCGCCCATATGACGCTGTTCCCGCGCGTTCGCGAGCTCCTGCACGAGCAGGGGCGCGACGATATCCTGATCACCGGCGGTGGCATCATTCCGAAAGAGGACATGGATGCGCTGCGGGGGCAGGGCATCGGTGAACTGTTCGGGCCCGGCACGCCGACGACGGCGCTCATCGATTACATCCGCGCTTGGTTCGAAGAGCGGGAGCGGCAGGAAGCGTGACCACCCGCCTTCGCGAAACGAGCGCGGAGGTTCGGGAACTGGAGGCACGGCTACGGGAAGGCGGCGGCGCCGACAAGATTGCCCGGCAGCACAAACAGGGCAAATTGACGGCGCGCGAGCGCATCACGCGGCTGTGCGATCCCGATTCCCGCTTCCTCGAGATCGGCCTCCTCGTCGCCTACGACGAGTATGAAGGCCAGGCGCCGGGCGCCGGCGTCGTTACCGGCATCGGCACCGTCGAAGGGCGGCAGGTCGTCATCGTCGCCAATGACGCGACGGTCAAAGCCGGCTCGTGGTGGCCGGAGACGATCAAGAAGATGCTCCGCGCCCAGGAGATCGCGATGCGGTGCCGCATCCCGATCATCTACCTGGTCGACTCCTCGGGCGTGAATCTGCCCTATCAAGGCGGCGTGTTCCCCGGCCAGTACGGGGCCAGCCGCCTCTTTTATTACAATTCTATAATGCGCAGATACCTGCGCATTCCGCAGCTCGCGGCGGTGATGGGCCCGTGCATCGCCGGCGGCGCGTACCTCCCGGCGCTCTCCGATCTCATCGTCATGGTGAAGGGCTCGTCGTTCATGGGGCTCGGCGGACCGAACCTCGTGAAGGGCGCGACCGGCCAGACGATCGACGGCGAGACGCTCGGTGGCGCGGTCACGCACACCGAAGTGTCCGGCGTGGCGCACTACGCGGTCGACGACGACGACGCCTGTCTCGCGAAGCTGCGCGAGCTCGTCGCGGCGATCCCGAACCGCAGAGAAGGGCGTCATCCCGAGCGCACCGAAGGACCGCGCACCACCGCGGTTGAACGCGGCGGTGATGACAAGCTGTACGATCTCCTCCCCGCGGATCACCGGATGCCGTACGACATGCATCAGATCCTCCGCGCGATCGTCGACGACGGGAAGATCAACGAGTTCCAGGAGCACCTCGCCAAGGAGATGATCTGCGGCGACGCGCGCATCCAGGGACTCCAGGTCGGCGTGATTGCCAACCAGCGCGGCCTCATCAAGGGCCGCCCGGGGGAGAAACCGCGCTTCGGCGGGATCATCTACGCCGAGAGCGCCGAGAAGGTCGCGTACTTCATCGATCGCTGCGATCGCGAAGGCATCCCGATCCTCTTCGTGCAGGACGTCTCCGGCTTCATGGTCGGCGGCGAAGCCGAGCACGAAGGAATCATCCGGGCCGGCGCGCGCTTCGTCGAGGCGATGGCCACCGCGCGCGTACCGAAGATCGTGCTCACCGTGAACCATGCGTCGGGCGCGGGTTATTACGCCATGGCCGGACAGGGCTTCGACCCCGACTTCATCTTCAGCTGGCCGACGGGACGCATGGCGGTCATGGAAGGCGAGTCCGCGGTCCAGGCCGTGCACGGCCCGGCGATCGAAGCGGCGAAGGCGAAGAAACAGCCTCTGCCGAAAGAGGTCGAGGAATCGATGGCCGAGATGCGCGCCGACTACGAGGAACAGCTCGACGCGCGCTACGCCGGTGCCCGCGGCTTCATCGACGCAATTGTTTACCCTGAGGAGACCCGCGACGTGCTCGCGTACGCATTGCGTGCGGCGTCGCAGAACCCGGGTCCCCATCTCGGAGCCTTCGTGCTCCCCGCACATTTCGACGACGTATGAGCGACTCATCGAAGCAGGACCGCATCGTGCGGGTGGCATCCGGGCAGGGCTTCTGGGGCGATTGGCTCGAAGCTCCGCGCCGGCAGGTCGAAGGTGGCGACGTCGACTATCTCATGCTCGACTATCTCGCCGAAGTCACGATGTCGATCCTTCAGAAGCAGAAGGAGCGCGACCCGAACATGGGCTACGCGCGCGATTTCGTCGGCGCGATCGAGAGCGTGTTGCCGGCGGTGGCGAATCGCGGCGTGCGCGTGATCGCGAATGCCGGCGGCGTGAATCCGCCCGCGTGCGCGGCGGCGATCCGTGGCGTCGCGCAGAAGGCCGGCGTCTCCGACAAAGTCCGCATCGGCGTCGTGACCGGTGACGATCTTCTCCCGCGCCTGGACGAGCTGATGGAGAAGGGACATGCGCTCGCGAACATGGACACCGGCGAGCCCCTGTCCATCGTGCGCGATCGCGTGCTCTCGGCGAACGCCTACATCGGCTCGACGCCGATCATCGAGGCGCTCGGCAAGGACGCGAACATCGTCATCACCGGCCGCTCGACGGACACCGCGCTCACGATGGCGCCGCTGCGCTACGAGTTCGGCTGGGGCCCGCACGATTGGGACAAGCTCGCCGCGGGCATCATCGCCGGCCACATCCTCGAGTGCGGCGCGCAGTGCTCGGGGGGCAACTGCCTCTACGACTGGCGCAACATCCCGGACCTCGCGAACGTCGGCTATCCGCTCGTCGAAGCGAAGGCCGACGGCACGTTCGTCGTCACGAAGCATCCGAACACCGGCGGCCGCGTGTCGGTGCCGTCGGTGACCGAGCAGCTCGTGTACGAGATGGGCGATCCGCATTCGTACATCACGCCCGACGTCGTCGCCGACTTCACGTCGATCCAGCTCGCGCAGGACGGCGAGAATCGCGTACGCGTCTTCGGCATCAAGGGCCGTGAAGCGACGGACAAGCTCAAGGTCTCGATCGCCTACCGCTCCGGCTACAAGGCCGTCGGTACGCTCGTCTACTCCTGGCCGGAAGCGTACGACAAGGCGCAGCTGGCCGATCGCGTCCTGCGTGAGCGCCTCGACCGCCTCGGCCTCAAGTTCGACCAGGTTATGACCGAGTTCGTCGGCGTGTCGGCGACGCATGGTCCGCTCGCCGGTCCGCCGCACGATCCGCCGGAAGTGCAGCTGCGCTTCGGCGTCCGCGGCAGCGACAAGGCGGCGGTCGAGCGCTTCACCCGCGAGCTCGCGCCCCTCGTGCTCAATGGCCCGCCGAGCGTCACCGGCTTTGCCGGCGGCCGTCCCAAGGTCGAAGAGATCGTCGCCTACTGGCCGGCACTCATCGACAAGACCGTCGTTCAGACGAAGGTGGAAATCGCGTGAAGATCCGTCTCCTCGATATCGCTCACGCCCGCTCCGGCGACAAGGGCGACACGGCCAACGTCGGCCTCATCGCCCTCAAGCCCGAGTGGTACGACGTGCTGCACAAGTACGTGACCCTCGAAGCGGTGCAGAAGCACTACAAGGGGATCATCACGGGCGCCGTGCAGCGTTACGAGCTTCCTAATTTGAAAGCTATAAACTTCCTGCTCCACGGCGCGCTCGACGGCGGTGGCACGCTGTCGCTGAAGACCGACGCCCAGGGCAAGGTCTTCTCGACCTCGATGCTCCGGCTGGTGATCGACGTTCCCGACGCCGAGGCCAAGGCGCTCGGCCTGCCGGCCGCCCCCGCGGCGTAACGCCCGTGCCGCGTCGGAGCCTGGCGCAGCTCGCGCTGGTCGTCATCGGCCTGATCGTCTGGGCCTACGGCCAGCGCGCCGACGATCCCCGGCTCACCTGGGCCGGGATCGTCTGCTTCGCGCTCGCTACGCTGTTGCGATTCTTCAAGAAACGCGACCACCCGTCA
>CBHWBX010000254.1:0-6816 GCA_966111935.1 uncultured Gemmatimonadaceae bacterium | reverse complement strand
GGACGTCGAAGAAGTTCGACGATGCGTAGGTCGCGCCGAGCTGGATCGTCGCGTTCTCGACGACGAACGGCCGCGGCTCGGCGCCCTTGTGATAGGTCCCGGCGGCGCCGCGGAAGACTGTGCTGTCGCGGGCGATCTCGGGGAGATACGCGAACGGAACGTCAATGTGCGTGCCGTTGCGCGCGAGCGGATTCATGACAACGAGTCGATCCTGCTGTGCCACGGGCAGCCGATCGACCAGCACGACTCGGTAGATCGTGAGCATCGCCGACGCGCAGCCGATTGCCAGGGCGAGGACCGCGATGGTCGCGATGCTGAACGCCGGCGATCGACGGAGTTGACGAACGGCGACGCGCAGGTCGGTCCGCAGTGTGTCGAGCATCTCCCATAGGCTGAGACGCCGCTCGCGTTGCCCGGCGGCACGGAGCAGCGACGGACGGATCGCCGCGTCGGCGCCGAACCGTCGAAGCGCTTCCGCCCGTGCTTCGGACGGATCCCACCCGCGTGCGATCAGCGCATCGGTCCGCTCGTCCAAATGGAACGCAATCTCCTGATCGACATCGCGCGTGGTGTCGCTCTGCCGGCGAAGCTCGAGTCGAACGATGCGCTTGATCCGATCGAGCATCGGCTTACCCTCGCGCTGGAGTATCGAGGATCGCGCCGATCGTCGCCGCATAGCGGCGCCAGCGCGCAGTCTCCACTTTCAGTTCGGCGCGTCCCGCCTCCGTGAGGTGGTAGAAGCGCGCCTGTCGCTTCTTCTCCGTGACGCCCCATGTCGCCTTCACTAGACGGCGGCTCTCCAGACGATACAGCGCCTGATACAGCGCACTGTCGAGCAGCTCGAGATGTCCGTCGGCCCGCGCCTCGATCCAGTCGGTGATCGCATATCCGTGCAGCGGCCCCGTGGTGAGCGCCTTCAGCACCAGCACTTCGAGGTTGCCGCGCAGGACCGGCAGGGAATCGGCCATCGTCGTCTCGCTCTATGCAGGTACTGAATAGAGAGGCCGGTCCGAGCGTTTGTCAAATCCGGACTGGGCCGTCGGGCAGTCACGACGTCGACGGGGCCGAGTGCCGCGCAGCAGGCGGCGGCGTAGCTTCGCAGCATCATCCGCAGTAATTCACAGCACGCGCGAACGGCCACCCAACCCGGGTGGCCGTTCGCCCATCTCGCGTCGATCCTGTCACGGTTGCACCGTTGGAAGCGTGAACGTGAAGCAGCTTCCTCGTCCGGGTTCGCTCTCGACGCAGATGTCTCCGCCATGCGCCTCGATCAGCCGCTTGGCAATCGGCAACCCGAGCCCTGAGCCGATCGCTCGGGTCTTTTCGGCCTGCCAATATCGCTCGAAGATGTGCGGCAGGTCATCGGGGGCGATGCCAGGGCCGGAGTCGCGAATACTGAACTGCAGTGTCGAGCCGCACTCCGTGACCTGGAAGTCGACGCAACCGCCCTGCGGGGTGAACTTGATGGCGTTCCCACCGATGTTCGAGAACACCTGGAGCACGCGCTCGCGGTCGGCATCGACCGGTGGCAAGCCGGGCGGGACGTCGGCTTTGAGCTCCACGCGTTTCTGCTCCGCCAGAGGGCGGAGCAGCTCGATCGCGTCGATCACCAGTTCGTATGCGGTAGTGGATGAGCGCACGAGGTTCACGCGTCCCGCTTCGATTGCTGCCGTGTCGAGCAGCTCGTGGATGAGCCGATACATCCGGTCGGCCGAGCGCTGGATCACGTCGAGCTGTTTGCGCTCGAGCGCGTGATCGTCGTCAGCAGGGACGATCTCTTCCTTGAGGAAGCTCACGGCCATCTGAATCGTCGACAACGGGTTCTTCAGATCGTGCGACACCACCGCCACCATGTCTTCGCGCGTGCGCGCCGCTTCCTCGGCGGCGCGGTAGAGCATCGCGTTGTCGATGGCGAGTGAGATGCGGCGCCCGACTTCGGTCGAAATCGTTCCGTCACGCTTGTTGTATCGACGGCGGGACGTGTCGTCCGTCGCGAAGAGCAACGACCCGAGGACCCTCCCTCGCGCCGCAAGCGGGATGAAGATGTACGAGGTCGGCGCCAGCTTGCGGAGCAGCGCGAGATGGGTGTCATCGCGCGCCACGGCGCGAAAGTAGTCGTCGTCCAGGCTCTCGATGACCCGTGTTTGTCCGCTGTTGATCGCCGCCGCCCATGGATGGTCGTCGGTCGTCAGATTCGGCACGTAGGGTCGCAGCTCTGCGACGAGAGGCTCGCGCGCCGGGTCGCGATGCGACGACCAGCCCCAGCCCAGCGAGCCGTCCTCGCTGAGCAGGGCGATGATGGCGTAGTCGGCGATGCGAGGGACCGCGAGCGCAATCACGTTCGCGAGCGTCTGCTGATATTCGAGCGATGCGTCGAGAAGCTCGCTCGCCTCAGCGAGGAATTGCCAACGAGAGCCCGCGATGGCGCTAAGCCCGGGCGCGGGCTCCAGATCGACGACCATCGGACCTCCTGTGCGCCGCAACTCGCTTCATCCGCGTTCGAATGACGTCTGCCAGGACGACGGCCTCATTGCGCGTTTCGTCGCGCGCGCCGAAGATCAGTGTGACTCGACGGCGCGCCGCCCATCGAGCCAGCTGCTCGATGCGCTCCGCATGACCGCGGAGCTCGCGCTTGTAGCGGCGTCGAAATTCGAGCCACCGGTCGGGGTCGTGATTGAACCAGCGCCGCAGCTCCGACGAGGGCGATACCTCCTTCATCCATTCGTCGATCGCGAGGCGCTGCTTGCTCACCCCCCTCGGCCACAGCCGATCGACGAGAATGCGCCGGCCATCGGACGCGGCGGCCGGTTCGTAGGCGCGCTTCAGTCGTATCACGCGTTTGCCTCGTCGATGGCGGTCGAGTGTACGCTATTGGTTTCCACGGCCATTGTCGCTGGTACGTTCGTCGAGTGCCATGGTACGCGCGCATCATTTCGGAGCAGCGGCGCGGCCCGGCATCTTCCCGATCCTGGCGACAATGAGGAAATCACGGTCGGGGGAGCGAGAACCATGAATGCGTCACACATCCTGGCGTTGCGTCCGCCACGCCGTCACGACTCTCTGCGCGAGGGCGTGCGCCTCGGGCTGATCCTGGCCTCGGTTACGTGGTTATGGGTCGCACTGGTCGATGCGATCTTCGGGCAGCCTTTTCACACGTTTCGCGCGCTCGGCGGCATCACCGCCTTCACCGCGATGCACTATGTGCTGAACGTCGGGTACGCGGTGGTGATCCTGTCGGCGATCCATGGTGCCGAGCGCGCCCCGAGCTTGATCCTCGCGGTGATATTCGGAGTGCTCACGTTCGAGGGCGCGATGGCAATGCTGACGAACGTGCTGGCGCAGGCCGCGCTTGGTACCGTCGCGTGGATCGGGATCTTCGGCGGGAGCGTCATCTCCTCCGCGGTCGCGATCGTGCTGCTGAATCGGACGCATCCGCTCGCGACGTACCTCCACCGAGCCGAAGAGGAAACATGAAACTCCAAGCCGACCGCCGCGGTCAGTCGATCAGGCCGCGGCGTTGGGCATGCGTCACGGCCTCGAGACGATTGTGCGTCCGGAGCTTGCGATTGATGTGGTGCAAGTGGTTGCGCAGCGTCTGCGGCGAGATCTTCAGTTTCCGCGCGATGCCCGCGGCGTTGCCTCCCTGAGCGAACAGGCTGAGGATGCGTCGCTCCTGCTCGGAGAGCGGCTCGACCGGTGCATGATCGGACACCGGCTCGCTGAGCGCCACGACCTGACGCGCAAGGTCGGACATGCCGGTGAGAAGTATTTCCCTGCGCCGGCGCTCGGTGATATCGCGAGCCAACCTCAGGAAAAGCCGCCGGCCGGTGCGCCGATTGTCGAACACGATCGTCGACACGTTGATCCAGATGCGCTCGCCCGGCTGCGTCGAGACCTCGAGGTCGAAATCCGGGATGCCGCCGTTGCCGTCCCAGTGGCGCGTCGCGGCCTCGAGTCCGCCGGCAAGCGCCTCGGTGCCGAGCGCGTCGCGTGCATCGAGCACCTCGTCGATGTTACGCCCAAGCACTTCTGCGGCGGTGTGCCCGAAGAGACGCTCGGCCGCCGAATTCCACGAGCAGATCTCGCCGTCGTTCGTCACGGAATACGCGGCATCGGCCGTGTGTTCGAGCAGTGCGAACAGCTCCGATTCGAGCATGCCTCTCAGCGCTCCATGCATGAGACCTTTCTCAAGCTACACGCACGGGCACGGGGAATGTGGGATGATCGAACGACCTGGCTCTGCTCGCGATCATCCCGGACGAACTTGTCGCGCGACGGCATACGGACCTTCGGCAGCGACATCGCATCGATCACCGTGGTGCTGTCGATGATCTGGTTGCGCTGCAGCAGATACGCGGTGACGGCATAGACCTCGTTGTCCGTCAGCGAGCCCGGTCGATCGTATGGCATCGCGCGCCGCACGTAGTCGAACACCGTCGTCGCATACGGCCAGTAGTTGCCGATCGTCTTCGTCCCCTCGAGCCGCGTCGACTTGTTGAAGTCGAACGCATCGCCAGGCTTGCGTCCGACGAGCGCGGGTCCGAGCTGGAGCGTGCCCGATCGCACGCCCTCTCCATTCTTGCCGTGGCAGGCGACGCACTTCGCCGCATAGATCTTCGCGCCCGCCGCGGGCGTTCCCGATCCGGCCGGCAGGCCGCGGCCGTCGGCGCGCACGTCGTCGTCGATCCGCGCGACCTCGGCGTTCGTCGCCGCGCGGCCGATGCCAAAATGCTCGGGGGGCGTGTCGCGGTGCAGGCGCCATGCGCCGACGGCGACAATCACGAGCGCCGGAATGAGCAGCTTCGCGTTCATGCCCAAGCCTCCGTGCGGAAGACCACTGCACCGTCAGGCTTCACACGCCATCCGGTCACGGGATTGAGGTGATACGGCCCGCATCCGACGCCTCGGGCATCGATCAGCTCGCGCTGCGTGGGCTGCGCGTAGCCCGTTTCGTCGACCGCGCGGCTCATCACCGTCGCCTCGGCGCCGTTCCAGTTCCAGAGATACCGGAAGCGCGTGTGGGCCTTCGAGAGCACGGGCGTCTGCAGCTCCGCTTCCTTCCACGTCTTGCCCTCGTCGAAGCTCAGCTCCACCCGCGCGATCTTTCCGCGTCCGCTCCAGGCGACGCCGCGGATCTCGTTCCAGCCGCGCCGCATGCGCTGCGGATAGGACGGCGACGTGATGATCGACCGCGCGTCGATGACGAAGCTGAACTGCCGCGCGTGGCCGTCCTTGAGAACCTCCGTGTACTTGCTCGTTTCCTCGCGCGTCATGAACGGCTGATCGCCGAGCTCGAGGCGGCAGAGCCATTTGATGTTCGTGTTGCCCTCCCACCCGGGGCAGAGCAGGCGGATCGGATAGCCCTGTTCCGGACGCAGCGCTTCACCATTCTGGCCGTACGCGATCATCGCATCGTCGAAGGCTTTCTCGATGGGAATGCTGCGCGTCATTCGCGCCGCGTCGCGTCCTTCGGCAAGGAACCACTTCGCGCTCGGAGACACCCCGGCCTCGCGGAAGAGCGTTGCCAGCGGCACTCCGGTCCATTCGCTGTTGCTCGTCAGACCGCAGACCTGCTGCGCGGTCGTCTCCTCCGGCGCGTTGCGCCGGTAGTTGCCGGCGCACTCGAGAAAGTACGTGCGCGAAACCGACGGAAACTGCTTGAGATCCTCCATCGTGAAGACGAGCGGCCGGTCGACCATCCCATGGATGGTGAGCGTGTGTGACGCCGGATCGATCAGCGGGACGCCGGCGTGGTGGCGCTCGTAGTGGAGGTCGGACGGCGTGATCGTCCCCACGAGCTCGTGGAGGGGCGTCTGGGTCGAGGTCGTGCCCGTGGTCCGGCGCGGCTGCTCGAAGCGCGAGCGGGTGCCGACCTGGGTCGTCGGGGCACCCTGGACCTTTGTGGGATCCTTGGGAACCGGCGCGAGCTTCGACGTCTGTGCATCCGCGACCTCCGGTGCTACGATCCGTGAGGCGACAGTCGCCGCGACGGCGCCACCGGCACCGGCAAGGAGTTGTCGCCGGCTGACGACTGTGGCGTCATTCGCGGGGGGACGGTCGGCCATCTCGAAGGTCCGGTTGGAGTCGAGCGACGGTAGCTCGGCCGACCCCTTCGCGTCAACTTCGCTTGAACCCCTCTTCGGGCGCCGATAGCTTTCGTCGCCCGTGTTCGTTGATGTGCCTTTACCTGTGAAGAGTCATGGCCACGTACAAGCTCGCAAAAGTCCCGTCGAACGGCGAACGCATCGGTTATGAAAACGGTGTTTTGAACGTTCCGAACAACCCGATCATTCCGTTCGTCGAGGGCGACGGCACCGGCGCCGACATCTGGCGTGCCTCGGTGCGCGTCTTCGACGCGGCCGTCGAGAAGGCGTACGGCGGCGAGCGCAAGGTCGCCTGGATGGAGGTCTACGCCGGTGAGAAGGCGTTCACCCAGTTCAATGACTGGCTCCCGCAGGAAACGGTCGACGCGATGCAGGAGTTCCGCGTCTCGATCAAGGGCCCGCTCACGACGCCCGTCGGCGGCGGCATCCGCTCGCTCAACGTCGCGCTGCGCCAGATCCTCGACCTGTATGCCTGCATCCGCCCGGTGCGGTACTTCGAGGGCGTCGGCGCGCCGGTGAAGGAGCCGCAGAAGGTCGACGTCGTGATCTTTCGCGAGAATACCGAGGACGTGTACTCCGGCATCGAGTTCAAGGCCGGCACGCCCGAGGTCGAGAAGCTGCGCGGCCTGCTGAAGGACCAGTTCGGCAAGGACGTGCGCGAGGGCTCGGGCATCGGCATCAAGCCCATCTCGGCGTTCGGCTCGAAGCGCCT
>CBHWBX010000253.1:0-6817 GCA_966111935.1 uncultured Gemmatimonadaceae bacterium | reverse complement strand
ATCGGGTGTGTGCGGGGCTGGTCTGTTTTTAAACCACGCCGTCCCCACGGGGGGGGGTTTCGTCCCCCCACCCCGCACCCCCCCCCCCGCCCCCCGTCAGTTCCTGCAGTTCCTACAGTCCCCTCCACCCCGCCTCTCACTCCAACGCCATCATATGCCTCACACACGCAATCCCTAGCCGTTCCGGCGCGTACCCACCCTCCAACGCGCTCACCACGCGCCCGCCGCACCACGCCTCCGCTCGCTCGACGAGGAACCGTGTCAGCTGCTCGAAGTGCTCGTACTCGAGCGTGAATCCGCCGAGCGGGTCGCCGAGCATGGAATCGAAGCCGGCGGAGATGAGGACGAGGTCGGGCGCGAATCCGGTCGTTGCCGCGTCCACTGCGCGACGCAGAGCATCGACGTATTCGTGTGCCGGGAGCCCGGCGCGCATCGGGACGTTCCAGACGTTGCCGTGCGGTCCGCGATCGTCGGCCGCGCCGGTGCCGGGATACCACGGCCACTGATGCATCGACACGAAGTGGATGTCCGGCGTATCCTCGACGAGCGCCTGGGTCCCGTTGCCGTGATGCACATCCCAGTCGACGATCAGCACACGCTCGGCGGAGTGGCGCTGACGCGCGTAGTGCGCGCCGATCGCGACGTTGCCGAAGAAGCAGAAGCCCATCGCGCGGTCGCGCACGGCGTGATGGCCCGGGGGACGCACGGCGCAGAAGCTCCGGCGCGGGCCGCCGCCGAACGCGAGGTCGATCGCGTCGAGGACGGCGCCCGACGCGGCGGTCGCGGCATCCCACGTCCCTTCGCTCGCGACGGTGTCGGCGTCGAGGCGCCCGCCGCCCTGCTCGACGAAGGCGCGAACCGAGCGGATGTACGACACGTCGTGGGCGAGCGCGAGCTCCTCCTCGCCGGCGTGCCGCGACTCGAGATGCTCGATCCGGCCGAAGAACTCGTACTCGTTGCGCAGCGCCGATGGAATCGCCCGCAACCGGCCGACGTGCTCGGGATGGCCCCACCCGGTATCGTGCCGCCCACAATCCGAGTGCGACAGGTAACCGATCGTCATTTGACCCCCCGCAGGCGCCGCGACGCCCATTCCGCCAATAAGAGAATAATCATGAGCATCATTAGAACGCGGCGGCCGATGAGCCGTACCGGCATCCGGGGCGCCGGCCGCGCCGGCCCGAGCGCGTCGACGAGATGCGCAGCGGGCGCGGTCATCCCGAGCGGCGGAGCCGCGAAGGCTCCCTGCCCCTGCGGAGAAGCCGGCTCATACGCGACCGACGACACGACTCGCGACCACCACGCTCGATGCGCCGCCTCGGCGCCGGCCACACCCGCCATTCGCCACCGCCAGCTGTCGTCGTAACCCGCCTGCACGACCCGTCCCGACCCGACGCGCCGCGCCGCCATCGCCACGCCGTCGCTCCGTCGGTCGAGGACGACGGCATCCTCGGGCACCGAGGTCACCGGATAGAACCCCGTCGACCCGAGTCGCACGGTATCCGTCGGCCGTGCCGTCGGACGCGTCCGCGCTCCCAGTCGCCCGACCGCAAGCCGCGTCACGCTCGCGCTCGCCCCCGCGGGACCGGCGAGCACCAGGCCGCCACCGGATCGCACGAACCGCTCGAGCATCGGTGCGAGCGGCGCGACCGCCGAATCGACCGCGATCACTGCCGCGATGCGCGACGTGTCGAGCGACGCCAGCACGCCCTGCGTCACGTCCACATTCGGCGCGACGCTGAACCGCGCGATCACCGGCCAGCCGCGCTCCTCGAGCGCCGACGCCACGAACTTCCCTTCCCAACCAGCGGCGCCGATCACGACGATCGCGCGCCGCGGCGGAGCATCGGCCACGGACGCGCTCAGCGTTTCACCGCCGACGCTCGCATGGACGTTGCCGACGACGAGGGGCGTCGTGACGCTCCCGCCGAGTCTCGGCACACGCACGCTGTCGATCGGGCTCACGTCGTCGCGCAGCGTGACGACGCTCCCCGCCGGCGCGGCAACGTCGATCCGTGCGCCGCCGTCGGGATCGATAATCGGCTGTGCGCTGAGGGCCGCCGCGGCCGGCGCGCCGCTCCACGAGAGCGCGCGCCCGCTCCGGCGCAGCGCACCAAGCCAGTCGACGGCCCACGGCTCCGGCACCGCGGAAACATCGACGTGCACGGCGACGTTCGACGACGCGCGCGTCAGCGCGCCGAGTCGCGCGCTCACCGCCGACGCTTTCACCGTCTCGACGCGCGGTGTCACCGGCGCGACGATGCTCCCGCCGAGCAGCCAGCCCAGCACCCCGAACGCGCCGATCCGGCACGCGGTCTCGAAGCGGCTACGCGGTGAGGGCATAGACGATGATGTTCACGGCGAAGCGCGTATTGTCCACCGACTGAAAGCGCTTGCTGTCCGGATGGTAGTTCCACTCCGAGCTGTAATCCTTGTTGCTGAACAATACGCCGATGCGCCCCTCGCGCTGATACGCGAGCAGGTGCTTGTGCACCAGGTTGTCCCCCCACCCATTCAGCTCGTGCGCCGTCGTCGGCGGCCCGTCGAACTTTAAGAACGCCGAGTAGAGGGTATGATCGTTCGGCAGCTCGGCGAGCGGCCCGACGGCGCGCGTCAGCTCTTCCGTCGCGGTCTTGTGAAATACGCCGTCGATGTCGTGGTTGTGATCGTCGACGAACAACAACCCGCCCCGGCCGACGAAGCGCTTCAGGTTTCGTCGCTCGGCGTCGGTGAATCGCACCGGCAGGTGTCCGGTGAGATAGAGGAGCGGATAGCGCAGCATCCGCTCGTCGCCGAGTGGAACGATCGCGCCGGTCGGCGACACCGGGATCTGCGTGTAGCGCGCGATCGTGTCGATGATGTTCGCCGGCACCAGCGGCGCGCTGTCCCAATCGCCGGAGTCGTATTGCGCGGTCGCGAAGACGAACTCGCTCACGGCACGATCCCCCAGCGTGTGATCGAGTCGGTCGCCGTCGGCGCGCCGCCGAGCGCACGGCGCGCGCGTACGAGCGCGCTCATCGCGTCGTTCGATCGTCCGCGGCGCAGCGCCGTCGCCGCGTCGCCGAGGGCCGACGCGAAGTCCGGCGCGTCGATCAGCGCATCGATGCGCAGCAGGAGTAGCGAGTCCGCGGCGGCGCTCGCGTTGGTCGCCGCGATCGCGACGATCGAGCTGAAACGCTCGGCGCGCACGTGGCCCGCCGAATCCGCAGGCGACAGCGCGCGGCGCGTGCTCGACGCACCCTTGTCCTTCCCCTGCAATCGCACCTTCGCGACGTCGATCACGACCTGCGGCGGACGTCCGCGCAGGTAGAGCCGCTCCGCCTGGCGCGCGCGCTCGATCGCCGCGAGCGCGCGTCGCATGTGCGGCAGCGCGCGCGCCGGCTCGCCGATCTCGAGCTGCGTGCTCGCGTCCCACATCGCGTTGTACGCCTCGAGCAGCGGCTTGTTCACGGCGACGACCGGACTCTCTCCTCCCTCGAAATCCGTCACGCCGCCGCCGGCGTTGGTCGCCGAATCGGCGCGAGCCAGCAGCTCCTCCATGGTCTTCGCGCGCGTCGGAGAATCCTCGCCGCTGTGCTCTTCACCGCTCGACTCGCCGCCGAGATGCGTGAACACGATCTCGCCGACCGTGCGACGGAGCTGCTTCTGATCCGCGGCGATCGATCGCGACTCATTCACGAACGCAGGCCTCGCCAGCGATGCGCGCTTCTTCTCCAGGGCTTCGGCGAGCGTGATGAGCATCCGCTCGCTGATCACGCTCTTGTCCGCATCTCCCGGCGGCGCCGCTTCGACGGACACGGAGTCGTATTCGTCGGCGCGCGCGATCCGAATCGTCCGCGTCTCCGAAGTCCCGACGCCCACCCCGGTCACATCGTTTGCATCGCGCGCGACGGCGCGCAGATGCACGATGTCGCCGGGCTTCAACGCCAACGAATCGATCGACAACGTTGTCGACAGCGACACCCGCCGTTTGCGGGTTCCCGATCCCCGCTCCCCGCTCCCCGATCCCCTCAGCACCGTCGACCGAAAGACGAAGCTCTCCCCCTCTCCCGAGCTCACGATCACCTCGAAGCTCGACGACGCGACTCCGTAGTCGTCGCTGATCTCCGCGGCGAGCGGCAGGCGCCCCCGCGGCTGACGCAGCACGCTGTCGTGCGCCGGCGTGACGAGCGTTACCGTCGGCGGCTCGTCGACTACCGGCTCCACGGCGACGATGCGCTCGTGCCGGCCGTCGGTGATGCGCCAGGCCGCGGGCTTTGCCCCGGCGCGCAGCGCGATCGACCAGCGGCCGCCGCTCGCCGACGAGCGCACGGTGTCCGCACCACTCACGGCAATGATTCCGCTCGCGTCTCCGGCGCCGCACAGCGTGATCGCGCTGCCTGCGGGCGCGCGGACGTCGCTCGGCTCGTCGATCGTCTGCGATGCCACGCCGGTGTATGCCGGCGGCACGACCTCCGCCGCGAGCGGCGTGAGCCGGTTCGACGATCCACCACGCGCCACGGCGCGATCCACGGCGTCTCCCGGGCGCGGCAGGCGCAGTCGCGCCACGGCGCCGCTCGGCATGGTGAGCATCGCGATCAGGGCGACCATTGCAACCCCAACGGCCAACGCGACGCCGCGCAGCGCGTGACGCAGCGCGATCCCCGACCACCGCGCCGGCATCTCGCTCGGCACCAAGGTGTCGTCGCCCGTCTCGAGCGCCGTCACGAGCCGATAGGCGAGCGCCGGGTCCCGTTCCTCGACCCATAGAGCCACGCGCGGAAGAAAAGAGACCGATCGGTCTCTTATTGCCAGAGCGCCAGCCACGGCGAGAAACGAGCCCCCGGCGACCCCCAGAAGGACCTGCCGGGTGCCGACGGACAGCGCGACCTGCGCGTCCACGAGCGCGCCGAGCACCGCGACGCTCAGCGCCGCCGCGACGCCCCAGGCGATCGCCCGCACCACGACGGCCGCCGCGAGAATCCGCCGGATCGAACGCACGCGCGACGCGAGGGTCATGTCGCCACCGCCGAGCGCATGCGCCGCATCGCCAGCTCGAGCATCAGCAGCGCCGCGGCCGCGACGAGCAGCCACGGGGTCCAGCGCGAGCTCTCGCCATCGCGATCGCGCAGCGCATCCACCGCCGCGAGCGAGCCGGATCCGGCCAGCGTCGACATCGCCGACGCATCGACGGGCACGAACGCGCGCTCGCCGCCGCACGGCGCGAGCAGTGCCCGCACGAAGGCACGGAAGGGTGCGCGCAGCGTCACGTCGCTCGACGGATCGAACACGATGCCGACGTCGCGAATGCAGCCGCTCCCGAGCGACCGTTCGGTCGCCGCCGGCTCGCCATCCGCCCACCGCGCGATCGCCTCGCCGTCGAGCGTCCACAATCGCGGGAAGCGCGCGACCACCGTCCCCGTCGGCGACGTCACCGCGCCGATCGCATCGATCGTCGCGCGCTTCGGCCAGTGCGCGCTGCTGTCCGCCGACGGCCAGTGTACGAGCACGTGCCCGCTGTCGCGCGCCCACGCGCTGTCGGCCCCGCTCACCCGACCGCGCACCAGACGGAGCCACCCACCGCGACGCATCGGCGCGGCGAGCGCGAGCCCGGCGACGACTGCGTCATCGTCGCTGGATGCGCTCTCGAGCACCGGCGCCGCGCGCGACGCAACCGCTTCGCGCACGCGTACGAGCCGCGCGCGCCCCAGCCACGCGGCGCGGAGCCGCTCGGTTGCCGCATCCATCTCCTCGATCGCCAGCGGCGACACGATCACGAGCTCCGCCGAATCCGCCGAGCGCGCGAGCGACGCGGCGACACGCATCGCGCCGGCGAGCCCCGCCGAGAGCGACCCGCGTGCACGCGACGACACGAGACTGTCCGGCGTCGCGATCGGGCTCGCCGCGCTGTCGAACGCGACGAGCACGTCGCCGGCGCGCGCGAGCACACGCACGCTGTCGCGCACCTCGGCGACCTCATTCACCGCGCGCGATCGGTCGGCGACGATGACGCGCGCCGTGCGCCCTCTCGCCGCGCCGAACACCGGCCCGGCCACCGCGAGCCCCACCGCGGCGATCGCGAGCAGACGCACGAGCAGCAGCGCGAGATCGCTCAGCGCGATCGAGCGCGTACGCGCGCGCACCGGGCGCTGCGGGATGAACCGCGCCGTCGGCAGCGGCTCGGCGAGCGGCCGACTCCGCGCGATGAAGTGCAGCGCGACCGTCGCGAGCAGACCGACGCCCGCGATCGCGAGTGCCGAGGGGACGAGCCAGCTCATCCCCGCCCCGACGTCGCCGACGGTTGAACGATGCGTCGCACCGCGTGCGCCGGATCTTCATCCGTCACGACCTGCGCGTAGCCCGCGCCCGAGCCGCGCCACTTCCGCGCCGTCTCGTCGCGCCACGCGGCGAACGCGGCGAGATATTCGCGCCGCGTCCCGTCGGCGAGCAGTCGCTTGAGCATCGGCGCTTCGGGATCGGCGGCGAGGATCGAACGGCGCGGCGGCTCGAGCTCCTCGCGCGCGATCACGTGCACGACGTACGCCTCCCCCCCCGAGGCGACGTGCACCGACGCCGCGCGAAGCAATTCGTCGGCATCGCCAAGGAGATCGGTGATGATCGCGATCCGCGCGCTGCGAATGCCGGCGAGCGCCGGCGCGAGCGGATCGAGCCCGTCGGGGTCGGCGGCGTCGATGACGCGCGCGATCTCGTGGACCACTCCGCGCCGCGTGCGCGGCGGCAGCACGCGCATCGCACCGCGGTCGTCGTATACCGCGACGCCCACCGGATCGCCGTCGGCGTGCGCGACCGCCGCGAGGCCGACGGCGATCGCCTGCGC
>CBHWBX010000252.1:0-6836 GCA_966111935.1 uncultured Gemmatimonadaceae bacterium | reverse complement strand
AGCCGACGTTGAGCAGCGGGTTGAGCAGCGACGCCGCCGACGACGGCGCGAGGTTGATGTTCACGAGCGCGTCGGTGGTCTTCTTGCTCCAGAAGGTGTACTCGAGGTGCACCTTGTTGTTGATCATCTGCGCGTCGAAGCCCGCCTCGACCTCGGCCGAACGCTCCGGCTTGAGGTTCGCGTTGCCCGGCTGGCTCGCCGTGAGGCCCGGCGTGTCGACTTCCGCCGTCGTGTTGCGGCCCGTGAGGGCGACGGTCGCCGGTGTGAAGGTGACCAGACCCTGCGTCGCGCCCGGCTGGACGCCCGAGGCGCCGTACGCGCTGCGCACGCGGAACTGGTTCAGCCAATCGAACTGCGGGAAGAACGACTCGTCCGACGCGATCCACGACACGCTGAGCTTCGGGTAGTACACCTGCTGGAAGTTCGTGCCGAAGGCGCTGTTCTGGTCGGTGCGGACGGCGCCGGTGATGAACAGACGGTCACGCAGGCCGAGCTGCTCCTGGACGTACAGGCCGAGCGTCTTCACGGCCGTCGGCTGGCGGTTCGACGCATTGCGCGTCGACGCCGAGGCCACGGTGCTCGCACCCGGCGGCAGGATCGTGCCGTTCGTCTGAACCGAGTCCGTCTCGAGGTTCGTGTAGTCGGCGCCCAGGCTCGTCTTGAAGTTCATGTACGAGCGCGGGTTCCACGTCGACGTGCTCGAGATCTTCGCCGAGAAGTTGCGGAACTTCTGCGAGTTGTCGGTCACGCGTCCGAGCTTCGCCGTCGCGTTCTGCGGCGGGCACTCGGTCAGTCGGCAAAGCTGGAAGTAGTTCACCGCCGAGAAGTCGACGCCGGCGGTGCCTTCGTTCTGCATCCACGAGAATGGGCGCCACGTCGCCGTCGAGCTGCCGGTGAAGCGCTGCACGCCCGACTGCTGGGTGACCTGCATGATGTCGCCCGGGGCCCACTGCTGGGCGTCCATGAGCGGCACGCCGTCGGCCTGGAACGGCTCCTTGTCGAGACCGCACGGGTACTTTCCGCCCGGGCAGCCCTTGTAGCCGTAGTTCTGCATGCCGACGTAGTAGAGGGCGATGATCAGATCGCTCTCCGGCGGGATGCGGTTGTCGAGCTTCGAGAAGCCGCTCGAGAGGTTCAGGTCGAACTTCGGGCTCAGCGTCGCCGACAGGTTGCCGCGGAACGACGACCGCTGCTGCGCCGACGGGTGACGCCACTCGTCGCGGACGTTGATGTGCGCCGAGTCGAAGCGCGCCATCTCGAAGTCCTGCATCTGGATCGGACCGGTCTCGTTGTCGAGGTCACCGCTCGCGAAGAAGCGGACCGCATCGTTACCGCCGCTCACGTTGCCGCCGAACAGGCTGCCGTGGCCGAGGTGAACGAAGGTCCGCGACGGATCCTTCATGTAGTTGTAGTGCGTCAGGCTGTCACGCGTGCACTGCGCGAAGTTCGGATCGAGCGACTGCTTGCCGGTGGAGCTGGTGACGATCTTGACCGGGAAGTTCGGGGTCGCCGCCGTCGCGTTCTGGCAGCGGAGCGGCAGGCCGGTAATCGGATCCTTGCCGAAGGCGGCGTACATGTCCTGGTAGTCGACGCGATCGTCGACCGTACGGCCTTCCGCCGACCAGTTCCAGCGCGTCGTGCCGGCGCGGCCCTTCTTCGTCGTGATCACGACGACGCCGTTCGCGGCGTTGGTACCGTACAGCGTCGCCGCCGACGGGCCCTTCACGATCTCGATGTCCTCGATCTCCTCGGGGTTGAGGGAATTGAGGAGCGAGAAGCCCGCGTCGGTGCCCGAGTTCAGGCCGCCCGCCGAGTAGCGCACGCCGTCGACGTACCAGATCGGCGCGTTGCTGAGCGAGATCGACGACACGCCGCGAATGCGGACGGTCGGCGCGCCGCCGAGCTCCGTGCCCGGCAGGAGCGTCACGCCCGGGCTCTTCGCGATCATGAGGTCCGACAGGTTGTGCGTCGGCATCTCTTCGACGCGCTTGCCGACGTCGCCGAGCGTCGAGATGGCGTTGCCCAGCTCCACCTTGCGCTGCTGGCCGGTGGCGGTCGTGACGATCTCGTCGAGCGTCGCGACGGCGACGGTGAGCGCGAAATCGGCGGTGACCGTGCCGCCGGCCGTCACCGTGACGCTCTTCTTTTCCGACTGATAGCCGACGCGCAGCACCTGGAGCTGCGCCGGACCGACGCCGACGTTGCGCAGCGTGTAGCGGCCGTCTTCACCGGTGGTCCCGGACACGGTGCTGCCGATGACGATGACACGCGCTTCAGCGAGCGGCTGACCGCCCACCGCGCCGGTGATCCGGCCGGTGATCGTGCCGTTCTGCGCGTGCAGCTTGCCAGGTGCCGCGAATAGCGCGAGCACGGCACTGGCAGCCGCGAGAACTCTCCAGCGTCCCAAATTCATGTCTCTCTCCGAGGGAGTCGGGCGGGGGCAAAACACTACGAACGACGTAATGCGTGGGGGCCTGACATCGCCGACCGATACGGTCCGGCGAAACTGCGCGACGGGGACATCGCGCCAGCGAACCGCTCTCTCTTTCGGCACTCCGACCGTACGTGCGCGGCGCCGAAGGGAGGAGCGATAATCCGTTCGCAAGCGATGAGAGCTACAATGTCGTGACGGCACCGTCAAGAACTACACGCCGAAAGAATTTGGTCACATAATAGGATGCGCCGACGCGAGACGCCGTCGGGCGTCGCCGGCGCCCACCAGGAGATCGTCTCGAAATGCACCGCTTCACCCGCGGAACGCTGCGCGCCGCTCTGGCGCTGCCTCTCATCGTCGGCGCAGCGCCGGCTATTGCCGCGCAAACCGCCAAAATCCCGACGCCGGAATCGGTGATCGGATTCCCCGTCGGCGCCGACTACAAACTCTTTACCTACGACCAATCAATCGATTACTTCCGCCGCCTCGCGGCGGCGAGCAATCGCGTCAAGCTGATCACGGTCGGCAAGACCTCCTTCGGCAAGCCCTGGACGGCGGCGATCATTTCCTCGCCCGCCAACCTCGCGCGACTCGAGCAGCTGCGGGCGATCAATCAGAAGCTCGCGCACCCGGCGTCGCTCACCGACGCCGAAGCACGCAAGCTCGCCACCGAGGGCCGCGTCTTCGTCGACATCAGCGGCGGATTGCATGCATCGGAGATCGCCGGCTCGCAGCACACGCCGCAGGCCGCCTACGAGCTGCTGTCCCGCGCCAATGAGCCGGACATGAAGGCGATCCTCGACAGCACGGTCTTCTTCCTCTGGCCGTCGATCAATCCCGACGGGCAGGACATCGTCGTGAACTGGTGCCGGCAGCGCGACGCCGTCCCCGGCCAGCCGGCGCCGATCGCGCCGATGGAGCTCTACCAGAAGTACGTGGGCCACGACAACAACCGCGATTCGTACATGCTCAACGTCGTCGAGTCGCGCGTCGTCCAGCGCACCTGGCGCGAGTGGGAGCCGCAGATCATCTACGTGCAGCACCAGTCGTCGCCCTTCCCGACGCGCATCTGGCTGCCGCCGTTCGCCGATCCGGTGGGGCTCCGCGTCCCGCCGATCATGGCGCGGCAGGTGAACGCGATCGGCACGCGCATCGCCACCGAGCTCGATGCCGCCGGCAAGCCGGGCGCGGTGTCGCAGCTCGAGACCTACGATGCGTGGTATCCGGGCTACATCGACTACATGCCGATGTATCAGAACATCAACGCCTGGTGGACGGAGACGCAGGGCGGCAACTGCGCGGTCCCGCGCACGACGACGCTCGACAGTCTGCCGAAGGACTACAAGGACCTCCGCCCCACGTCGCTCTACACCAGCCCGTGGGCCGAAGGGACGTGGCACCTGCGCGACGCCGTCGACTACATGGTCATCGCCGACCTCGCGACGCTCAACTACGCCGCGAAGTTCAAGCACGAGATCCTCTACAACCGCTATCAGTCGGCGCGCAACACGATCAAGCAGTTCGCGTCGAGCGCGCCGTACGCGTACATCATCCCGCAGGCCCAGCGCGACCCGAACGCGCCGGTCGAGCTCCTGCGCCGCATGGCGTTCATGGGCGTCCGCGTCGACCAGCTCACGCGCGACATGAGCTACGCCGGCACCACGTACCCCAAGGGCACCTGGGTCATCCCGATGGACCAGGAGTACGCGCAGCTCGTGCGCGAGCTCTTCGAGGTCCAGCATTACCCCGACCTCGGCGACGACACGCCCTATGACGCCGCAGGCTGGACGCTCCCCTATCAGATGGGCGTGAACGTCATCGAAGGTACGGCGCCCCTCAGCGCCGACTTCCGCGCCGCGCTCACGCGCCCCGTCGGCAAGGCGACCGACTGGCACTCCGACCCGAACGAGCCGTTCACGACGAACGCGTATGCGGCGGGAATCGTCGCGCCGGCGGGACAGATCACCGGCAGCGGCGATCAGCTCCTCTTGGATCCGGCCCAGAACAACTCGTTCCGTCTGATCAATCGCGCGCTCGCCGAGGGCGCGAAGCTCTCGTTCGTGCCGGCATCCGCTGGCCGCGACGCGCGCTATGCGCTCACCGGCGTCGACGGCGCGAAGGCCGACAGCTGGGCAAAGGATCTGGCGGTGCGCGCCGAGCGGGCGGGCGCGCAGCCGAACGTCGTCGCCGCGCCGACGCGGATCGCCATCTACAAGTCGCAGCCGGGGGTGATGGACGAAGGCTGGACGGAATGGCTCTTCGACACGTACGGCTTCAAGTACACGCTCATCACGCCACAGGACCTCCGTGCCGGCAACCTGGGCGCGAAGTACGACGCGATCGTCATCGCGTCGCAGTCGGTCGGTGCGACGGGCCGCGGCGGCCGCGGTGCTCGTGCCAACCCGGCGGCGGACAGCGCCGCGGCGACCGAAGTGGCCGCGCTCGACGAGTTCGTCAAAGGCGGCGGCACCGTGGTCGGCTGGAACCAGGGCGCGACGTCGCTCGTGAGCGCGCTGCACCTTCCGGTGCGAAACGTCGTCGCCGGCGTGAACCGCCGCGACTTCTTCACCGGCGGCTCGATCATGTCGGTGATCACCGACCCGACGCAGCCGGTCATGGCCGGCATGCCCGCGCGTGCCGACGTGTTCGTCTTCAACAGCCCGGTGTTCACGACGCTCGACGGTTTCCAGGGCAGCGTGCTCGCGAAGTTCGTCAACGACTCGACCGTGCTCCGCTCGGGCTTCCTGAGCGGCCCACAGTACATCCGCGGCTACGCCGCCGCGCTCGACGTGAAGCACGACCGCGGGCACGTGGTGCTGCTGGCGTATCAGCCGCAGTGGCGCGGCCAGCCGCAGGGGACCTTCCGCACGGTCTTCAACGCCGCGTTCTTCGCGCGGGATCTGGCGGATCAGGCGCGGCCTACGGCCGGGTTTTGGACGGCGCCGGTCACTCCATGAGGCGAATCGGGCATCGAGGAGCGGGAATCGGGAAGCTGCCGGACAATCTCTCGATACACGCTCCACGATCCCCGATCCGAGCTTGAGTTCTCCGGCCAAAATGACCATCTTTAAGGTCTGCGCGCGTAGCTCAGCTGGATAGAGCGTTAGCCTCCGGAGCTAAAGGTCGCAGGTTCGAATCCTGCCGCGCGCGCTACCGCTTCCTCATGCGGCCGGCGCACCTGAATGACCCTCGGATGAATCGAGCGGCCCGCGCCTTCGCGAGGGCCGCTTTTTTCTTGCCTCTCCGGGAGTGGTCCAAGGCTTGCTCAGCTCGGCGGTGTCCCACCCCGCCCGACGCAGCTCCGATCCCCGCCCGTTCATGGCCCAGTCCCTTCAATGGAAGGACCTCAAGATCGGCATCCTGGCGACCACCACGGTCGTTGCGGCTGCCGTCGGGGTGCTGACCTTCGGACGCGTCGGCATGCTGCACGGCAAGACCTTTCGCGTCTACGTCGCGACCGACGCCGCGCGCGGTGTGATCCGCGGCACCGAGGTCTGGCTCGACGGGCAGAAGGTTGGCCTCGTCCGCGACGTGAAGTTCCGCCCGGCAACGGTCACCCCGAAGGATCGGATCGTCATCTCTCTCAGCATCCTCGAGAAGGCACAATCGCACGTGCGCCTCGACACACGCGTGCAGGTGCGCGCCGGCGGCACGCTGATCGGCGACCAGGTCGTCTATCTGAGCAGCGGCACGGCGAAGATGCGCGAGGTCGCCGACGGCGACACGATCCACGTCACGCACGGGCAGACCGACTACGAAGAGGCGAGCTCCGAGCTCGCGCAGGCCTCGAAGGAATTTCCGGCGATCATCGAGAACGTGAAGCTCCTCAGCGCACAGCTCAAATCGGTGAATGGAACGCTCGGCGCGCTCGGCGCCGACAACGGGACCGCCGAAATGAAGCGGGTGCGCGCGCGGGCATCACGTCTGCTCGCGCGCATGTCCGAAGGCGATGGAACCGTCAGCCTCGCGCTGACGAATCGCGAGCTGTTGATGGCGCGGGCACAACGCGCGATGTCGCAGACGGATTCGATTCGCGCGCTGCTGTCGTCCGATCGCAACTCGTTCGGCCGCTTCCGCAGGGACTCGACGCTCAAGGGAACGGTCGAGCGGCTGCGCGCCGAGCTGAAGGAGCTGCAACAGCGCGCTGCCGACCCGAATGGAACGCTTGGTCGTCTGCGCTCCGACTCGGCCATCGTACAGAACATCCATCGCGACTTCGCGGCGCTCGACTCGTTGCTCGCCGACATGAAGAAGCATCCGCTGCGGTACAACCCTTTCTGACGTCGCGCCTTGACCCCCTCCGGCACCACCGATACCTTCGAATCTCCTCCCCTCCTCGTCGCGCCGGCCGCGCCCCTCGGCGCCGCCAAGACGTCCGTGAACATCGCCGAGCTGAAGCGCA
>CBHWBX010000251.1:0-6852 GCA_966111935.1 uncultured Gemmatimonadaceae bacterium | reverse complement strand
TTCGCGGCGCCCGAGTCCTACCTCGGTGAGGCGGCCCGTGCGCCCGAGCCCGAGCCCGTCCTGTCGTACGAGGAGTCGATCGGCGAGTTTGACGGGGATCAGTATCCCGGCGAGTCGGCGCGCTCCGCGGTCGCGGTCTCGACGCTCACCGAGACGGCGCGCGACGTCGTCGAGGGCGCGTTCATTCCGCTCTGGGTCCGCGGCGAAGTCACCGACTTCAAGTCGCATCGCAACGGCCACTGGTACTTCTGCCTGCGCGACAGCCGGTCGCAGATCCGCTGCGTCGTCTGGAATCGTGATCAGCGCGGCGTTCCCGCGCCGCCGGACGACGGCATGCAGGTCGCGGCCTTCGGCCGGCTCACCGTGTATCCCGCGCGCGGCGAGATGCAATTCACCGTCGCGAAGCTCCAGGCGCGCGGCGACGGGCTGCGTCGCAAGGCGCTCGAGCTGACGCGCCGCCGGCTCGAGGCGGACGGGCTGCTGGCCCCCGAGCGCAAGCGTCCGCTCCCGCGCTTTCCGCGGGTGATCGCCGTCGTGACGAGCCCCGACGGCGCGGCGCTGCACGACATCATCGCCGTCATTCGCCGGCGCGCCGCCGCCGTGCGGCTCGTCGTCGTTCCGGCGGCGGTGCAGGGCGAGAACGCGCCGGTGGAATTGTGCGCGGCGATCGATCGCGTGAATCGGTGGGGCGAGGCGGATCTCGCGATCATCGGGCGCGGCGGCGGGTCGCTCGACGATCTCTGGGCGTTCAACGACGAGCGGGTCGCGCGCGCCGTCGCGCACTGCGAGGTGCCGACGATCTCGGCGGTCGGACACGAAGTGGATCTCTCGATCTGCGATCTCGTCGCCGACCTGCGCGCGCCGACGCCGTCCGCCGCTGCCGAGGCTGCCGTCCGCTCGGCGACCGAGGTACGCGCGGAATTAAGAAAATACTCATTGCGCGTCGGCGGCGCGGCGCGGTCGATTCTGCGTGACCGTGCCGACACCCTGCGCCATCTCGGGCGCGACATTGCCGCCGGGGTCGAGACGCAGCTGGGCGAGCGGCGTGCGGCGATGCAGGCGGTCGCCGGCCGGCTCAACGCGCTGAGTCCCCTCGCGACGCTCGCGCGCGGCTATACGGTCGCGCGCGGTGCCGACGGGGCGACACTCTCGTCGGTCGATGCGTTCCGCGACGGGCAGACGTTCGATTTGATCGTGCGTGACGGCGTCGTGCCGGCGCGCGTGGACGGCTCACCGAGCCGGGAGAAGAAATGACGTTCGAGGAACGGCTGGTCCGTCTCGAGGAGATTGCCGTGGCACTCGAGGGCGACGGCGTCGATCTCGCGCGAGCGCTGGCCCTGTTCGAGGAAGGAGTCGAGACGCTGCGCGCCGCATCGAAGGAGCTGTCACGTGCCGAGGCGAAGGTGCAGAAGCTGATTGAACGCACGGATGGCAGTTTCGATGTCGCCGACCAAGAGTAGCGGGGCCGTGGACACCGTCGACGCCGTTGGCCGCTGGACTGCGGATCGCGCGCGCGTCGATGCCGCGCTCGCCGACATCTGCGAGCGTCATGCGACGCCGATCCCCGGCGCCGTTGGCGACTCCATTCGCTACGCGTTGACCGGCGGCGGCAAGCGCATTCGCGGCCTGCTGCTGTTGGCGGCGTATCGTACCACCGGCGGCGAGGGCGATGCGTCGGCGCTCGCCGCGGCGGTGGAAGTCGTGCATGCGTACTCGCTCGTCCACGACGACCTGCCGTGCATGGATGATGACGACATGCGGCGTGGTCGTCCGACGGTGCATCGGGTGTACGGCGTCGCCGCGGCAACGGCCGCCGGTGTGGCGATGGTGCCGATCGCTGCCGCCGCCGCGCTCGACGCGACGCGCGCGCTCGGAATCGGCGACGAGGCGGCTCGCCGGATCGTTGCCGAATTGATGCACTGCTCTGGCGCGAGCGGGATGATCGGCGGTCAGCTGCTCGACCTCGAGGGAGAAGGGCAGGCACTCGGTCTCTCCGATCTCGAGCGGATCCATCGCGCGAAGACCGGTGCGCTCATTCGCGCGTCGGTGGTGCTGGGAGGGCTCGCCGCGGGGACGGGCGCGCATCAGGTCGAGGCGCTGGCGACTTTCGGCGACGCGATCGGTCTGGCCTTCCAGATCGCCGACGACGTGCTCGATGTGACGGCGACGACGGATCGACTCGGCAAGACGGCGGGACGCGACCTCGACCTCAAGAAGGGGACCTATCCGGCGGCGCTCGGCATCGCCGGCGCGACCGAGCGCGCGACCCGTCTGGTGGACGACGGCTGCGCCGCGCTGCGGGGCGCCGGCCTTCTCTCGACTGAGCTCGACGCGCTGGCCCGATTCGTCATCGAGCGCTCGTCGTAAACGGACGGAAACGGATGACTTAGAAGGGGGCGGGCGCTAACTTTCCAGTCGACAAACCCCGCCCCGTTCATGACGATCCTGGAACGCATCAAGTCCCCCGCCGAGCTGCGCAATCTTTCCCGTGACGAGCTCCGCCAGCTCGCGAGTGACATTCGCGAGCGGTTGATCGACGTCTGCTCTCGCACAGGGGGGCACATCGGCGCTGGCCTCGGCGTCGTCGAGCTCACGGTCGCGCTGCACTACGCCTTCCGGACGCCGGAAGATCAGCTCGTCTGGGACGTCGGGCACCAGGGGTATCCGCACAAGGTGCTGACCGGGCGCAACGAGCAGCTCGAGACGCTCCGCCAGGAAGGGGGCGTGTCCGGCTTCCTCAAGCGCACGGAGAGCGAATACGACGCCTTCGGCGCCGGTCATGCCGCGACCTCGATCTCGGCGGCGCTCGGCATCGCCGCCGGCCGCGACGTGAAGGGCGAAGACTTCAAGGTCGTCGCGATCATCGGCGACGGCTCGCTGACGTCCGGCCTCGCGTATGAAGGTTTGAACAACGCCGGCCACTCCGACCGCGACATCGTCGTCGTGCTGAACGACAACGAGATGTCGATCGCGCCCAACGTCGGCGCGATGTCGAAGTACCTCACGTCCGTGCAGCGCAACTCGCTCTACAACCGCATTCGCTCGGCGATCGGCGACATCGTCGACAACGCGGGGCCGGTCGGCACGATCGTGCGGAAGTGGGAAGAGAGCGTGAAGGCGTTCATCACGCCGGGCGTGCTGTTCGAGGAGCTCGGCTTCCGGTACTTCGGTCCGATCGACGGCCACGACATCGACGGGATGATCGAGACGTTCGAGGCGGTGCGCGCCATGAAGGGGCCGCGCCTCGTGCACGTCATCACCCAGAAGGGGCGCGGCTTCCCGGCCGGCGAGACGAGCGGTGAGAAGTGGCACGCGCTTCCGCCGGGGCACGATCCGGCGACCGGCAAGCAGCGCAAGCAGGCGACCGGCAACGACAACTACACGAAGGTGTTCGGCCGCGGTCTCACCGAGCTCGGAGCCGAGAAGCAGGACGTCGTCGCGATCACCGCGGCGATGCCGGGCGGCACGGGCACCGATGCCTTTGCGAAGGCGTATCCGTCGCGCTTCTTCGACGTCGGCATCGCCGAGGGACACGCGGTGACGTTCGCGGCGGGCATGGCCACGGTTGGCGTGCGTCCCGTCGTCGCGATCTACTCGACGTTCCTCCAGCGCGCCTTCGACAACGTCATCCACGACGTTGCGATCCAGAATCTGCCGGTCACCTTCTGCATGGATCGCGCGGGCCTCGTCGGTGAAGACGGCGAGACGCACATGGGACTGTACGACATCGCGTACATGCTCGCCGTGCCGGAGATGACCGTGACCGCCCCGAAGAACGCGACGGAGATGCTCGCGCTCCTGCGCGCGGCGATGGTCCACACCGACGGCCCGTTCTCGATTCGCTACCCGCGCGACACCGCGCCGGACGTCGCGCCGTCGATGTCGAAGATCGAGCCGGTGCCGTACGCGACGTGGGAGGTATTGCGGCAGGGCAGCGAGTGCGCCATTCTCGCGGTCGGCACGATGGTCAACCCGTCGCTCGCCGCCGCCGACGCGCTGGCCGCGGAGGGGTTGCACGTGACGGTGGTGAACTGTCGCTACCTCAAGCCCTACGACGAGGTGACGCTCGCCGCGGTGCTCGCGAACCACAAGCACGTGCTCGTCGTGGAGGAGGGGACGGTCGTGAACGGCTTCGGGGCGTACATGTCGACGGTGATCGCGCGGCACGACTCGTCAGTGCGTGTCGCGGCGCACGGCGTGCCCGATCGCGTCATTCACGCTGCGCCGCGCGCGCGTCAGCTCGCGATGTGCGGCCTCGACCCCGCCGGCATCGCCGACCGGGTGCGTTCGCTGCTCGAGAGCGAGGCGATCACCGGGTGACGCGACTCGGCGTCGTCGGGCACCAAGGGTATCCCGGTCTACCGGCGGTCCTGCGGACGCTCGGCGAGCTGGCGCCTGCACTCGACCTCGAGCTGTTTTACGAGCAGGAGCTGTTCACGGTCGCGAAGACCGGCCGCCTGCTCGAGGAACCGGCGAGTCTCGACGCACTCCTCACGCTCGGCGGCGACGGCACACTGCTGCGCGGCGCGCGTATCATCTCGCCACACGCCGTGCCGATTCTGGGGATCAACCTCGGCCGGCTCGGCTTCCTCACCTGCTGCAACGCCGACCAGCTGTCCGGCGCGTTGATGCGCTTCGCGCGACATGACTATCTCGCCGAATCGCGGATGGCGCTCCAGGCGCGGGTGCTCGACACGCGCGGCGTCGAGCGTCAGAGCTGGATCGCGCTCAACGACGTGGTGTTGAACAAGGGCGGTTTCGCCCGCGTCGTCAGCCTGCGCGTCGCCGCGAACGGTGAGACGATCGCCGGCTATGCCGCCGACGCCGTCGTGATCTCCACGCCGACCGGATCGACCGCCTACAGCCTGTCGGCGGGTGGTCCGGTCGTCTATCCGACCCTCGATACGATTCTCGTCACGCCAGTGTCCCCCCACACCCTCGCGATTCGCCCGATGATCCTGCCGGCGACCGCCGAGGTGACACTGCAAGCGGAAGATGGTCCCGAGGAGCTTTTGGTGACGATCGATGGGCAGGTCGGTACCACGTTCGCTCCCGGTGAGACGCTGAGTGTGCGTCGCGCCCAGGGTGACGTGCTGATCATTCGCTTTCCCGGCACGAGCTTCTTCACGACGCTTCGGCAGAAGCTCGGATGGGGCGGCCTCGCGGAGCGCGACAAGGCGACGTGAGCTGCTCGAGGTAAGATGCTGACAGAATTGCGGATCAAGAATTTCGCGCTCATCGAGTCCCTGACGCTGCCGCTCGCGAAGGGCTTCAACGTGCTGTCCGGCGAAACCGGCGCGGGCAAGTCGATCATCGTCGGCGCGCTCGGGCTGCTGCTCGGCGAGCGCGCGAGCGCCGACGTGATTCGCACCGGCGCCGACAAGGCGACCGTCGAAGGCGCGTTCGACGTCTCCGAGCGTCCGGAGATTCGCACGATCCTCGACGACCGCGGTATCGACGTCGAGGAGTCGGTGGTCGTGCTGAAACGCGAGGTCGCGACCGGTCGCGCGCGCGCGTGGATCAACGGCACCGCCGTGAACGCCGGCGCGCTCGCCGAGATCGGTCAGCTGCTCGTGAATCTGCACGGCCAGCACGAGGCGCAGACGCTGCTCGATCCCGAAGCGCAGCGCCGCATTCTCGATGCGTTCGCGAGCGCTACCGAGCAGGCGGCGCTCGTGCGCCAGAGCTACGACGAGCTGTCGGACGTCATACGCGAGATCGCCGATCTCACGAAGCGTCGCGCCGAGGCCGAGCGCCGCGCGGATTATCTGCGCCACGTCGTCGCCGAGATCAGCGACGCGAAGCTCACCGAGGGCGAGGACAAGACGCTCGAGGACGAGGCGCGCCGTCTCGAGAACTCCGAGGAGCTGCGCGGACTGGCGAGCGGAATCGTCGGCGGGCTCGATGGCGAGGAGGACACGATCCTCCAGAAGCTGTCGGCGATCGCGCACCACCTCACGAAGATCCAGCGCATCGATCCGACCCTGTCGCGGCTGCAGGAGCTGTTCGACAACGGCTACTACGCGATCGAAGCGCTCGCGCGCGAGCTCGAGGAGTACGAAGCGTCGGTGGATCTCGATCCGTCGCGCCTCGAGGACGTGCGTCGGCGGCGCGATCTGCTGTTCCGCCTGACCAAGAAGTACGGCGGCACGCTCGCCGACGTCATTCGCACGGGCGACGACGCGAAGCGCGAGCTCGATCTCGTCGACTCCGCGGGGCTCGACATCCGTCAGCTCGAGACACGCGAGCGGGAAGCGCGCTCGCAGCTGAAGCAGCGCGCCGAGGCGCTCACCGAGATGCGCCGCGCCGGCGCCGATCGTCTGGCGCGCGCCGTCGACGAAGTGCTCCCGGAGCTGGGCATGCCCGACGGGCATGTGACCGTCGCGCTCAAGCCGCTGGGTGAGATCAGCGCGAATGGCGCCGAGGAAGTCGAGTTTTGCGTCGCGCTCAACCTCGGCCACGAGCCGCGTCCGCTCTCACGCGTCGCGTCCGGAGGCGAGCTGTCACGCGTGATGCTCGCGCTGAAGACGATCCTCGCGCGTCTCGACCGCGTGCCGACGCTCGTGTTCGACGAAGTCGATGCCGGCATCGGCGGCCGCGTCGGTCTCCAGGTCGGCGACACGATGCGGCGCGTCGCGAGCTATCACCAGGTCTTCGCGATCACGCACCTGCCGCAGATCGCGGCGCGCGGGCATCACCACATTCTCGTGAGCAAGGGCGCACGCGGCGGCGTCACGACGACCGACGTCTCGGTGCTGTCAGGCGATGCGCGTATCGCCGAGATCGCGCGGATGCTCGGCGGCGACCCGGAGAGCGACGTCAGCCAGGCGCACGCGCGCGAGCTGCTCGAGA
>CBHWBX010000250.1:0-6860 GCA_966111935.1 uncultured Gemmatimonadaceae bacterium | reverse complement strand
CGTCCTGGGCGACGGACGTCGCGGGGACCGCCACTGCGACGAGGAACAGCATCGCGAGCAGCCATCGGCGCATCGCGGACGGGCGGACGGACGGCATCGCGCTCCTCCGTTGAGCAGTGGTCGAAGGGCGCAGAATCGCCCGGCGCACGCGACCGCGCCATCCAACCTTGTGCCTACCAGAGCCGTACTGCCAAGGCCCAATGGGAGAGTTCGCGACGGCTGATGCACGTTCCGTCCTTCGCACGTCACGGCCTGCTCCCATGCGTCTGCGCCCCGCACTGTACGCGACAATCAGCGTTCTCTCCACGACCGCGTCTCTCGGGGCCCAGACGCGCGCGGGCGACGACAGCAGCTTCACGTTCAACGATTCTCACTTTCACCTCACGAACTACATCCAGCACGGAACCGACATCCACGATTTCCTGCGGATGATCGGCTCGCGGGTCGGGCACGTCGCGCTGTTCGGGATTCCGCTCCAGCAGCAATGGTCGGAGCGCGTCGACGGCACACGGGCGCCGACGTACTACCTCAACACCGACGCGCCGCTCTACTACTACAGCTTCACCGACGCCGACATCGCGATGGTGTATCGATCGCTGACCCCGGCGGAGCAGCAGCGCTTCGATCCGATGATCACCGGGTTCAACCCGTCGGACATGTACGCCGTCGACCACATTCGCCGCGTACTGCGCACCTTCCCCGGAGTATTCACGGGGATCGGCGAGTTCACGGTGCACAAGGAATTCGTGTCGGCGAAGATTCCAGGTTTCGTGGCCAGTCTCACCGACCCGGCGCTCGACAGCATCTTCGCATTCGCCGGCGAGTCGGGGTTGCTCGTGATCATCCACAACGACGTCGACGTGCCGTTCGCGAAGCAGGACTCTCCGCCGGCGTACCTCGACGAGATGCGCGCGCTCGTCGCGCGACATCCAGCGACGACGATCATCTGGGCACACACCGGCGTCGGCCGCGTCGTGCGACCAGTGAAGAACCACGTCGCGATGCTCGCGTCGCTGCTCGCGGATCCGAAGTTCTCGCATCTCAACTTCGATCTCTCATGGTCCGAGGTCGCGAAATACATCGTCGCGAGCGACTCGTCGATCGCGCTCATGGCGGGGCTGGTCAACAAGTACCCCGATCGCTTCCTGTTCGGCACGGACGTCGTCGCACCGACGAGCGCCGAGATGTACTTCAGCGTCGCCGATCTCTATCGGCCATTTCTCGCGCGCCTCACGCCGACGGCGCGCGCACAGCTGCTCCGCGGCAACTACGAGCGGCTGTTCGGCCAGTCGCGCGCACGCGTCCGCGCCTGGGAGGCCGCGCATCCGCGATGACGACAAACGGGGGAACACTTCAACAGGCGAGGTACGCCATGGCAGTCTTACGATGCATGACCCTCGGCGGCGCGCTGCTCCTCGCGTCGGTCGTCGCGAATCCCGCGCGCGCGCAGACCGTTCCGCGAAGCTCGCAGCGCGACACGACGACCAGACCCGACACGTCGACGAAGCTGCAGATCTACGGCTTCGCGATGGCAGACGCGATCTACGACTTCAAGCAGAACAACCCGGACTGGTTCGACGTCAACCGGCCGTCGAAGCTGCCGAAGTTCGACGACGAGTTCGGGCGTGATCACCGCACCTGGTTCAGCGCTCGGCAAACTCGCTTTGGGGTGAAGGGCTGGATCCCGACCGGCGAAGGGCGGCCGGACATCAAGACGGTGTTCGAGTTCGATCTCTTCGGCGTCGGCATCGACGCGGGCCAGACGACGATCCGGCCGCGGCACATGTACGGCCAATGGGGCAAGTGGGGCGCGGGACAGCTCGAGAGCCCTTTCATGGACCTCGACGTCTTCCCGAACACCCTCGAGTACTGGGGACCGAACGGGATGCTGTTCTTCCGGAACGTGCAGATCTTCTACGAACCGATCAGCAAACCGGATGGAACGCGCGCGCGGATCGCGCTCGAGCGGCCGGGCGCGAGCGGCGATGCGGGCGTTCTCGCAGATCGCATCGAGCTGCAGAGTGTCACGCCGCGCTTCCCCGCCCCGGACATCTCCGCCGAGTACCGCTACGGCGCGAAGTGGGGCTACGTCGAGGGCGCCGGCATCGTACGATGGATGGCGTGGGACGACAATCTGCCGGACACGCTCGACCTCAACGGCCACACGTGGGGTTGGGGCTTGTCGCTCAGCGGCAACTACAAACCGTCGAAGCGCGACGTGATCCGCGCCCAGGCGATCTACGGCCGCGGCGTCGAGAACTATTTCAACGACGCGCCGGTCGACGTCGGCGTCGAGCGCGAGTTCGGCGACCCACATCGACCGATCGACGGCAAGGCCCTTCCCGATTTCGGGATGGTGCTCTACCTCGACCATAACTGGAGCTCGAAGCTCAGTAGCGCGATCGGCTACTCCCGAGTCGACATCCAGAACAGCGACCTCCAGGCGCCGGATGCATTCAAGAGCGGACAATACGCGAGCACCAACCTGCTGTGGACGCCCGTCTCCAACATCCTGATGGGCGGCGAGTTTCTCTGGGGACACCGCAAAAACCACAGCGACGGATTCAGCGCCAACGACTACCGCCTGCAGTTCTCCTTCAAGTATTCGTTTTCACAGTCGTTCGGAGGTCCGAAGAAATGAGATACCTGTCGTCCCCGCCGCGCCGAATCGTGCGCCGGCTCTCGACGTTCGTCGCGCTGACCACGTTGCTGCCCGCGGCCGCCATCGCCCAGAGCGCCGCCGATTACCAACGTGCGGTAAACGCGGCCTACGACCGCTACAAGACCCTCCAGGAAGGCAAGAACGCCGATTACATCCCGGCGCTCGCCAAGGTGGACCCGAATCTCTTCGGCATCGCGCTCGTGACGCCCGACGGAAAGGTCTTCACCGCCGGCGACATCCAGTCGGAGGTCTCGATCCAGTCGGTGTCGAAGGTCTTCACGATGGCGCGGGTGTTCCAGCAGTCCGGTGAGAAGGCACTGGCCGACAACGTCGGGGTCGATGCGACCGGACAGCCATTCAACTCGATCGTCGCAATCGAGCAGTACAAGGGCAAGGAGATGAACCCGCTCGTGAACGCCGGCGCGATCACGACGACGAGCATGATCAAGGGCGCGACAGCGGACGAGGTGTGGAAGGAGATCATGAGCACGATGGATGCGTTCGCCGGACGGCCGCTTCACGTCAATGACGAGGTCTATCGCTCGGAAGCGGCCACGAACCAGCGGAACCAAGCGATCGCGCAGCTCATGTACGCGTACGGCCGCATCAAAGACAACCCGATGCAGGCGACCGATCTCTACACCAAGCAGTGCGCGATCAATGTCAACGCGCGCGATCTGGCGATCATGGCGGCGACGCTCGCGAACGCCGGGATGAACCCGGTCACGGGCCGTCAAGTAATACCGGCCGAGCTCGTCCCGGGCGTTCTCGCCGTGATGGCGACGGCCGGCCTCTATGACGACTCCGGCAAGTGGCTGTTCGCGACCGGCCTTCCCGCGAAGAGCGGCGTCGGCGGCGGACTACTCGCCGTTTCGCCCGGGAAGTTCGGCATCGCCGTCGTGTCGCCGCCGCTCGACTCGGCCGGCAACAGCGTGCGCGGGCAGAAGGCGATCGCGGACATCTCGAATGCGCTCGGCGGGAATCCGTACATGGTCGGCCGGACGCGTACGGCGGCCGGCGTTCGTCCCCCGCGCAACTAGGAACGGCAGCACCGAGGAGTGACGCGCGGGCGTCACTCCTCGCGCAATGCCACCATTGGATCGATCCGCGTCGCTCGCCGCGCGGGGATCCAGGTGGCGACGAGCCCGACGACGAGGAGAGCGAGCGTGATCGCGCCGTACGTGGCGAGGTCCGTCGGTGCAACGCCGAAGAGGAGAACGGCGATCATTCTCGAGAGGGACAGGGCCGCGACCACCCCGATCGTGACCCCGGCCGCAACGATTCTGAGTCCTTCGCGAAGGATCATCCGCCGGATCGCTGACGGGTGGCCCCCGAGGGCGAGGCGAATACCGATCTCGCGGGACCGTCGCGTCACGCCGTATGCCATCACCCCGTAGAGGCCGATGCCGGCGAGCAGCGCGGCAACGACGCCGAAGGCGCCGAGCATGACGGCATTGAGTCGGTCGCCGGCGGTCGCGCCATCGACGATCGCACTCAGTGCGCGAATCTCGGAGACCGGCAGCTGTGCGTCGATCTCGCCGACGGCTCCTCGCAACGCCTGCCCGATTCCGTTTGGGCTCGCGCTCGAGCGTACGACGACGGACAGCGTCGTCTGTGGATTCTGTGCAAATGGCAAGTACAGCTGTGGCTCGCCCTCGCTACGCGGTCCTGCCTTCCGCACGTGCGCCACGACTCCGACGACCGTCGCCCAGTTGCCGGCGCGATCGCGGTTCACCCGCTTGCCGAGCGCCGATTGCCCCGGCCAGTGCTGCTTCGCGAGTAGCTCATCGACGATGACGACCCGCGGCGCGTCGGGGGTATCGGCCGGCGTGAACTCGCGTCCCGCGATCAGACGAATGCGGAGCGCATCGAAGTAGCCGGGCAGCGCGACACCGTATTCGGCGTGTGGCTGCGACGCATTCGGCCCATCGGGCTCGCCGTCGACGGTGAACGATCCGCTCCATCCATCGCCGCTCATCGGCAACGGATAGCCGGCGCTCGCCGCGGCGACGCCCGGGAGCACTTTTACGCGGGCCACGAGCTGATCATAGAAGGCGATGATCTTCGTCGCGCTGTCGTAACGCGCCCGCGGTACGGTAAGCTGCGCGCTCATCACCTGATCGGGGATGAACCCCGGTGGGACGCGCGTGAGTGCGGCGAAACTGCGGACGAGCAACCCGGCGCCGACGAGCACGACGAGCGCCATCGCGACCTGCGCTCCCACGAGGAACGAGCGAACGTAGCCCGCGCCGGCGCTTCCGCCCGCAACGCTGCGCGCGGCAAGGGTGTCGCGCAGATCGGTTCGCGATTGACGCCATGCGGGAACGACGCCGACGGAGAGCCCGCAGATCACGGTGATCGCGATCGACAGCGCGAGAACGACCGGATCGAGGCGCGCGTCGGCGAGTCGTGGGAGGATGGCACCGTTGGCACGGACGAGGGCGCGCACCGCCAGGCTGGCCGCGGCGACGCCGACAGTTCCGCCCGCGAACGACAGGACGACCGACTCCGTCACGAGTTGCCGGACGAGGCGCGCGCGTCCCGCGCCGAGCGCAGAGCGAACTCCGATCTCATGACGCCGCGCCGTCCCGCGCGCGACGAGCAGATTCGCGACGTTGATGCATGCGATGAGGAGAAGGAGGCACACCGCTCCGCTCACGATGGCCAGCGGCGCACGTGCGGACCCGAGCAGCTCCTCGCGCAGCGAGACGGCGGCGAGACGCCACGACTTCGCCGATTCGCTCGCGTAGCGATCCGAATAGTCGGCCCGCCAGCGAACAGCGACCGCGTCGAGGTCCGCCTGCGCCTGGCGGTCATCCACGCCATTGCGTCGGCGCGCCACGACGGCGAGCACCTGGTTGCCGCGACTGTCGTTCCGGGCCGTCTCCCAGGTCGAGGGTATCCAGAGCTCGGCGGGCTGCCTGAGAAAGCCGAGCGGTGCATCCGGGAAGCGAATCCCGGCCGGCATCACACCGATCACCGTGCGCCGGAAGCCCGCAACGTCGACCATCTTCCCGAGAATGCCCGGATCGGCGCCGAAGCGCCGCGTCCACAAGGCGTGGCTGAGAACGATCACGCGCGGGGCGCCCGGTCGTCCATCGTCCCCGCCAAACGAACGCCCAAGAGCCGGACGCGCGCCGAGCAAATCGAACAGGTTCGGTGTCGCGACATACGCCATCACGCGTTCCGGCTCACCGCCGTCGGCCACGAGGGCCGACGGCTGCGGCGCGATTGCCGCGACCGCGTCGTGATCGCGCAACTCCGCAGCGAGGTCGAAGTATTCGGGAGCGGACACGGCGTAATGCTCACGCGGTGCCGTGGCGCTCGCGTTCCACACCACGTCGACTCGATCCTCGTGGGCGTACGGCAGCGACCGGAGCAGCACCGCGTGCACGACGCTGAAGATCGTGGTGCACGCGCCGATCGCGATCGCCATCGTCGCGATGACGACGGCGGCGAAGAGCGGCGTCCGCCGCAATCCGCGGAGGGTGAAGCGGACGTCCAACCGAAGCTCGTCGAGCCATTCGGCCCGGCGCATCTCTTCCTCCATCGAAGAACGAATGTCGCGGCACTCGCTTCGGACGCGCGTCATGTCGCCGAATCGCTCACGCGCCGCGCGACGCGCCGATTCCGAATCGAGGCCGGCGTCGATGAACCGCCGTGTCTGCAGCTCGATGTGCGCGGACAGCTCTTCGTCGACCTCGCGATCGACGGAGACGGGCCAGAAAGCACGGCGCAGTCGGGCGCCGAGCGGCGGACGCTCGGCGCGGCTCATGCGTCCATCAGCCGCGCGACGGCGGCGGTGAAGTGCGACCATTGCGCGGACTCGGCGCGGAGCTGCGCGCGTCCGGCGGTAGTGAGCGAGTAGATCTTGATGCGCTGGCCTATCTCGGACTTGCCCCAGGCGGCGACGATCCATCCGCGCTTCTCCATGCGATACAGCGCGGGATAGAGCGATCCCTCCTCGATTCGCAGGGCGTCATCCGTCGCTTCCTCGATGCGACGCGCGATCGCGTAGCCGTGGCGCGGCCCCCACGACAGCGTTTTGAGGACGAGCAGATCGAGCGTGCCCTGAAGCAGGGTGCTGCGCGGAGTCGGCATGGGCCTCTACCTAGGATGTCTAGGCCCATGATGCCGTGATGTACCTAGAATGTCAAGGTAGTTCGCTCACCGGAATCCAAGACCCGCCGAAAGGCTG
>CBHWBX010000249.1:0-6914 GCA_966111935.1 uncultured Gemmatimonadaceae bacterium | reverse complement strand
CACCGAGCAGTGTCGCAGCAACATAATGGATCCCGATCTCCGCAATCGCGTCATCACGGCGATCGCGAACGGGCTGCGTGAGGTGTGGACGTGACGAAGACGGTACCCCAACGCGCCAGCGAGTTCTTTGCCGATCGTGTTGTACCGTGGGCGCTTATGGGCGTGACCATCGGAATGATGCTCTGCGGATTCGGTATGCTGGTGATTGCCTGCGTCGAGATCGTGCACCTGCTTGGGACGGTGCTGTGATCGCCGCGCACAAGAGCGCCCTCGCCGCCGCCTTCGAGCAGACGCACTCGCCGCTGTTCGACCTCTCCGAAGACGCGCCGTCCGTCGCCGCGCTCGCCGAGTACCGCACGCGCCCGATCGACTTCTTCGTCGAGAAGATGGGCATTCCGCGGAACCGGCTCGTGTGGTCGACGAACGAGGGCTATCTCGACGAGTCGGGCAAGTTCACGCGCGTCTGCCCGGTCTGTCACGGCGAGCCGTCCGACGCGAAGAAGCCGTGTCCGCTGTGCCGCGGCATGCGCGTCGTTAGCTGGGACGGTACGCCCGATCCGATCGCTGCGGCGTGCAACGCGCTCGTCGAGAACATGCACGTGTCGATCGAGTCGGCGACCGGGACAGGGAAGAGCTATCTCTGCGCGCTGCTCGTGTTCTGGTTCCTGGCGTGCTGGGAAGGGGCGATCGTCAAGACGTTCGCGCCGTCGGAAGAGCAGCTGCGCGCCTATATGTGGAAGGAGATCGGCGTCCTCTGGCCGCGTTTCCAGGCGATCTTCCCGACCGCGCGCCTGCTGGATCTCGAGATCCGCATGCGTGGGGGGCAGGACAATAGCTGGGGCGCGGTGGGCGTCTCCGTCAGGATCCGCGCAGGCCAGGAGTCGGCGGTGGGCGCGCAGGGCATGCACGCGCCGCACATGCTGCTCATCTACGAGGAAACGCCTGGCATCGACATGTCGGTCATTACCGCCGGCATCGAGACGTGCACGGCCGATCACAACCTGCGCATCGCGGTCGGAAACCCCGATCACCAGCTCGACACGCTGCACCAGTTCGGCCACGACAAGTACGGGAAGCCGCGCGCCCGAATGCGGAATATCCGCATCTCCGCCCTCGACCACCCCAACGTGGTGTGCAACGATCCGGAGATTGTTCCGGGCGCCGTGTCGCGCACCTCCGTCGAGGAGCGCCTCGCCGATCGCGGCGCCGAGGACCGCCTGTATCAGTCGCGCGTGCGCGGACTCTCGCCGTCGGAAGCGGCCGATGCGCTCATCAAGCTCGAATGGATCCGCGCCGCGCAGGAACGCTGGGCCGACAACGACGCCCGGGCCATCCTCGAGCGCGTGGGGAAGGGGAAGCGCGCGCTCGGCGTCGACGTCGCGAACTCGGAAGGCGGTGACCTGGGCGCGATCGCCGAAGGCGTCGGCGCGGTGCTCGAGAAGGTAGAGGCGATGCCGTGCCCGAACGCGAACGACTTCGGCTTCAAGGTGTTCCTGCGGATGCGCGACAACGGCATCGACGACGAGCACGTCGGCGTGGATGGCGTGGGCGTGGGCGCCGGCGCCGTGAACGAGCTCATTCGGAACGACCGCTACATCCGCGACATCCAGAGCGGTGGGAAGGCCGAAGGCACGCCGGGCGACGAGACGGAGACAGAAACGTTCAAGGACCTCCGCGCGCAAATCCAATGGACGCTGCGTGAGGATCTCCGGAAGGGTGTCATCGCGCTCCCGCCCGACGAAGAGTTGGCGATGGACCTCATCACGCCGACCTACAAGACGAAGAACGGCAAGATCATCGTCGAGTCGAAAGAGGATCTGTCCGCACGGCTCCCGGGGCGGCGCAGCCCGAACAAGGGCGACGCGGCCGGCTATTGGAACTTCGTGCGCCCCCGCGGGCCGGTGGTGAGCGAACGCCCGCAGAACCGCGCCCTGTCGACGCGCGAGCGGATCCTGAAGGAACTGGAAGCGATGGACGGGCAACCGGAACTGTCGAAGCGGTATTACGGCGTCATGCGCCAAGGGTGAGGGAGGGGACGATGAAAGGACTGTGGGTGAGTCGGGCGGCGTTCGATCTGAAGCAGCAACAGCTCGAGTTCGCCGAGCGAGCGCTCGCCGACGAGCGGAAGGCCCGCACCGAAGAGCGCCAGCTTCTGTCGTTGGAGCTTCAACGCCAGACGAACCGCGCCGACGCGGCCGACGCGCGCTGCGCCGAGCTGATTCGCGAGTCCCGCCAGGCGCTCGGTGAAGCTGTCGGGCTGTCGAAGCTCGCCGGCAAGGTGCTGTTCTCCGTCGAGGATGAAGGCGACGTCGAGAATCCGCCGACGATCGGGGAGGCGGACCGGGAGCGCGCGCGGACCCTGCGCGAGCAGCCAGGAGGGCGGCGATGATCGGCTTCGTTCCGTACGAGATGGAGGCGCCGTATGCCTGAGACAACCGAACGCCTCCCGCTCGGCCAGCGCCCCTGGCACTGCGACCCGAACGCGATCGTCTGCGAGCACGAGCACCTGCTCGCCTTTTACAAGGCAGGCTACCGCGCCGATCTGCGCCGGCTCGTCGGTCACGCCTTCCTCGAGTGCCGCGACTGCAAGGAGCAGTTCGGGCGATCGACGTATTTCCTCGCTCTCTTCGTGCGCGACCCGTCGCCGCTCGTGCTGTGTTATCCGCTGTCAAAAGAGTCGTTCGACGAGTGGGATAAGACGAACGAGCCGACGCCGCCGAGCGGCGAGCTGCTCTACCGGCTGCGCGATCCCCAGGGGCGCAGTCACAACCCCTATTGGAGGCCGCCGCGATGAGCGACGAACTGAACGAACCGAGGAAGAAGGGCATCCTGCACCTCCCGGCCGGCGATCGCCGCAAGCCGATGCCAGAGCGAATGGAGACGCTCGAGCGTCGCGTCGCCGACATGGCGCAGACGCTGCCGAACGTCGTCGCCGAGGGCATCCTCGCCGCTGCCGGCAAGCTCTATCGGGAGCTCTACAACGATCTCGCGCAGGAGCATGCCCGTGTGTTCGAGGTCCAGGAAGCGGCGTTCATGGCGATCGCCGAGGATCTCGACAGTCGCCTACGCGTGCTCGAGGAGCGAGCGGGCATCGCGTCGCCGTCGCTGCACAAGATGCGTTTCACGGTCGATGCCATCGGTTGGTACTTCGGCCGCATCGGCGATGGCGAGCCGCTGCCCCCGTGGCACGACCTAACGCCGGAACAGCGGTGGGACGTCCTCATGGACTACCGCTTCAAGGACGAGCCGAAGTCTGAGACGCCGGCGCCGGTCGAGGAACCGCAGGCGCCCAGCCTGAGCGTGCCATGAGCGACGAGTTCGTCGTTCCCGATCACTTCCACGTCCTGTGGCTCCGCGGGCAGTGCTTCTTCATCGACACGGGCACGCGCCGCGAGATCGAGGCGTTCATGCACCGAAACCCGGGTAAGTGCGAGTCGATCACCGTCGATTCCATCGTCGGCGAAGAGATCACCGTGGTTGCGTACGAAGTCTCGTCGATCTACGACACGAGCGACGAGATCCGTCGCCGTGACGCGATGGTCCGGAAAGTCTTGGAGGGTGACAGCTTATGAGGAAACGCACCCACCGCCAGCAGTCCGCTCGGTGCAGCTGCATGAGCGGCGCAAACGCGCACCGGGAGCACGTCCGCCCGGGCAAGTCCGTCGCCGATCATGGCAATCCCTTCACCGGGAAGAAGGGCTGCATCCACTCCGAGCTCCATCACACGACGCGCGATCGGAAGAAGCAGACGGCCGTCAAACGACTGAGGTTCCAATGAAACCGTGTGTGTTCCTTCGCGCCGTCGGGTCGCAGAATGTGCTCAGGGATCCCGTCTTCGATGCTGTCGAAGTGCGGTTCGTCGGGCCGTGGCGTGTGATCGTGAACGGCTACTTCGAGGGATGTGTCGTGACGTACAACCATCCGGAGACGCGCTTCGTGAATTGCGTGTTCTTCGACGGGAACGAACCGCAGTTCGATCCTTCGTTTCCGGTCACCGTCGGGCACGGCGGCGCGCCCGTCGATCGCCAGCGCCTGACCGTTGCCGATCGGCTGCGCCGCCTCCTGCAGATCCTCGGCGTGCGGCGCCCTTATTGCGGATCCGACGATTTGTCAATAACGTAGAAGCTCGCGGGCTAGAGTCGACCGACTGCTAGTCCACCCGCTCCGGCGGGAAGCACAATGAGAGCAGGACGCCAACCGGCGATCGAGCCCCGACACCACGCGGGGAGACTCGATCGCCGGTTTTTTCGTTTCCAGGAGCCACTTGGCCGACAACCTCCGCGGCATCGATTCGAAGATCGCGCTCGGGCTGCCGCCCGAAGCTGCCGCGACCGCGGACGACAAGGCTCTGTACACCGTCAATCGCTTCGCCGTTCAGAACGATCACTACGTCGGGCCGTACAAGACGTGGGCGAAGGCGATCAACTTCCTGATCGGCGAGCACTGGCGCACGAAGTGGGACGGCACGTCGATGAGCTGGCAGGCGGAAAAGGACATTCCACCCTGGCACCAGCAGCCGGTCACGAACCTCGTCTACGCGGTTTATCGCACCGCGCTCGCCAAGCTCACGAAGCAGAAGCCGACGCTCGAGGTCGTGCCGCCGTCCGGCGACTCGCAGGACAAGGAAGCCGCCGAGCTCTCCGAAGCGCTGCTCCAATTCCTCTGGCGCGCGCTGCGCAAGCCGCAGAAGTTGCCGATCGTGCTGGGCTGGATGCTCTCAACGTCGCTCAGTTACGTGCGCGTCGGCTGGGATCCGCTCGGCGGCGAGATGAAGCCGCGCACGATCACCGTGCAGCGGCCGCGCATGGCGCTCGGCGCACCCGACGACGCCGGCGTGGCGAACGCGGCGGCCGACGATACCTCCGGCAGCGCGGCCGCGCTCGGCGAGGACGATCTCGAAGACGTCGATGTCGCCGCCGACGAGAACGGCGAGCCGTACACGACCGACGCCGGCGAGATCGACTTCGACCGCGAGCCGGACCTCGAGCCCCGCGGCGAAATCTGCTGGGAGTCGGTGAGTCCGCTCTGCGTGCGCCTCAATCCGGAAGCGACGTCGCACGAGGACGCGTACGAGATGTTCGTCGCGACCCTCTGGCCGAAGAACAAGGCGGCGAGACACTTCGGGGTCAAGGAGGACGAGCTCGGGTCCGGGTCCGACTCTGCCGAGCAGCGCGCGCTGTACGAGGACCTCATGTCCTCGGCGGTCGGCGGGTTCCCGCGTTCCTGGGCCGATCAGACCGCGACGTGGGGCGTGTCGCAGCAGGACGCCATCGGCGATCGCGTGCTCGTGATCGAGTATTACCACAACAAGACCGACCAATTCCCGAACGGCCGGCACTGGATTACGGCCGGCGCGAAGAAGGTGTGGCCGCCCGAGTCCGGGCAGGATGCCGCCGAGCGGTCGGCGCAGGGTGGCGGCGCGAACACGGAGGTCGAGACGGATTTCCAGAACGGCGAGGCGCCGCTGCCGTTCGGCTTCTGGCCGCCGCTCGTGCCGGTGGTCGACACGCCCATCCCCGGCCAGCCGAAGGGCGTCTCGGTGATCTCGCAGGTGGTGCCGCTCAACGAGCAGCTCAACATCCTCGACGGCAAGATCGCGGAAAAGCACGTCGTCGACTCGATGGGCGGCATCTGGTTCGCCTCGCCGGAAGACAAGGGCATCAAGATCACGTCCGAGCCCGGCCAGGTGATCATCTCGAAGGCGATGGGGCGCCGCGGCGTGTCGTTCGCGCCGTATCAGGCGCAGATGCACGCCTTGGCCGAGCCGGTCTATCGCGAGCGTGAGATCATCACGAGCAAGGCGATGGTCGTGTCGGGCCTATCTGCCCTGGACCTCTCGCAGAAGCCGCAGGGCGTCACGTCCGGGCGCGCGCTGCTCGTCACGCAGGAGACGTCCGACTCGGTGCTCATGCCGACCCTCTTCGCGATCGAGGCGATGCTCGAAGAGTGCGGCCGTCGCGAGCTCGTCATCGCGCAGCAGAAGTACTCGGAAGAGCGCACGATCTCGGTGAAGGGCACCGACGGCCAGTGGATCTATCGCAGCTTCATTGGCGCCGATCTCGGGAGCGGTCACGATGTGCGCGTGCAGGTGGGCTCGAGCTTCCCGTGGTCCAAGGCGGCGCAGTGGGACACGAAGCTGTCGGTGATCGAGGCGCTCCCGCAGCTCGTCATCAAGAAAGACGGGTCGATCGACAAGCAGGCGTTCGCGAAGCTCATGGATTCGGGCACGCCGGGCCTCGGCGCGTTCGAGTCCGACGAGGATCCGAGTCTCGTCGAGATCCAGCGCGAGCACGCCATGTTCGAGAACTACGATCCGATGAAGGGCGAGCAGCAACTCCCGAAGCTCGCCTTCTGGCAGGATCACGCGGTCCATCTGCAGGAGCACTACAACTTCATGCGGAAAGACTACGCGCGCTTCAAGAGCTGGTCGCCGGCCGCGCAGGACGCCTTCAAGCAGCACATGCAGGCGACGCTCGTCGCCGTCGAGGACATGGCCGCGCGCATGATGCCGGCGGAGCCGGCGCCTGATGCTGGCGATGGTGCGCTTGGTGGTGCGCCTGCTGGTCCCGGCGCCCCGGCTGGCCCTCCGCCTGGCGGTGGCGGTCGACCGACTCCCCCGACGCAACTCAATCAGGGCGACTTCGCCGCGGCGCAGGCCGTGTCGGGCGCCTAGTTCGTTTTTCGATCACCCTTTGAGCGACCGATCTCATGGCTGACAACCTCCCGACGAACGACGCCGATTTTATCGATCAGATGGCGGCGAAGCTCGAAGACTCCACGTCCGACGCATCGACCGGCACTTCATCGTCCGGCACGTCGACGGCGGTCGAACACCAGACGGACGACGGTTCGTCTGCGGCCAATGCCCGCGACTCCGAAGACGACGACGCGGACGACGACGAGGACGACGACAC
>CBHWBX010000248.1:0-6929 GCA_966111935.1 uncultured Gemmatimonadaceae bacterium | reverse complement strand
GTCGGACGGAAAGATCGTCGTGAAGCAGAGCGTCGGCGGTCTCGCCACCGGGATGCGAGCCCCGCACGAGCAGAGCAATGGCCTGTGGATCGGATGGCCCGGGCCGTCGGCCGATCTCGCTCCGCCGGACCGCGCGGACGCCGACGCGCAGCTCGCCGCGTTGCGGCTGGTGCCGATCCACCTCGATCGACACGAGATCGACGTCTTTTACGAAGAGATCTCGAATGCCGTGCTCTGGGCGATCTGCCACGATCGCATCGACCGCCTGCCGCTGCGCGTGAGCGGCTGGGACGTGTACGAGCAGGTCAATCGCCGCTATGCGGATGTCGTCGCCGAACAGTGGCGGCCGGGCGACACCATCTGGGTGCACGACTACCAGCTTTTTCGTCTTCCGGCGCTGCTGCGCGAGCGACTGCCGGCGGCGCGCATCGGATTCTTTCTCCACATCCCGTTTCCGAACCCCGAGGTTTTCTTCACCCTCTCGTCGCGCCGCTGGCTCGTCGAAGGAATGCTCGGCGCGGATCTCATCGGCTTCCACACGCGCCGGTATCGCGGGCATTTCACCGCGGCGCTGCGACGACTGCTCGGCATGGAGATGGACGCGACCGAGCACGTCGTCTACACCGGACGCCGCGTGCGCATCGGGATCTTTCCGATGGGTGTCGACGCCGCCGACTTCGCGACGCGCTCGACGGCGCGCGACGTGAGCGCGCGCACGCTCGAGCTCAAGGCGTCCTCGCAACGTCTGATCGTCGGCATCGACCGGCTCGATTACAGCAAGGGAATCGCGCGGCGCTTCGTATCCTTTGAGCGTTTGCTCATCGAGCATCCGGAATGGCGCGAGCGCGTGCGGCTCGTGCAGGTCGCGGTGCCGTCGCGCGGGCGCGTGAACGAGTACCGCCGCTTCCGCCGCGAGGTCGAAGCGCTGGTGGGCCGGATCAACGGCGAGTTCGCGACACCGACGTGGACGCCGATTCAATACATCTTTCGCAGCGTGCCGCCGGAGACGCTGCTCGCGCTCTACCGCGCCGCCGACGTCATGCTCGTCACTCCACTGCGCGACGGGATGAATCTCGTCGCGAAGGAGTTCGCGGCGAGCCGCACCGACGAGGGCGGCGTGCTGCTCCTCAGCGAGTTCGCCGGCGCGGTCGACGAGCTGCGCGACGCCGTCATCGTGAATCCATACGACGTCGACGGTGTGGCCGAAGCGATCCACGCCGCGCTGACGATGGACGGCGTCGAGCGCCGCACGCGAATGCGCCGGCTCCGGGCGCAGGTGTTCGAGCACGACGTCCATCGCTGGGCCGCCGAGTTTCTCGCCGCGCTCGCGACCGCGGGTGGGTGATCGAACGGGCAATTTCGCCCGTTTCGGGGCCGGGAAAATTTCCCGGTTCCCCGCCTGCATCACGCATTCCCGCGCGATGGCACGGCCATAATACGTTATCATTCAACAACTTACGGATTTGCGCCGCGCGGTCCCGGGCTTGCTTTTAAGGAGGGCGCGGCCACGTCACGTGGCTCGCCGCTCTTTTTGTGGTCAGCGCTCCGCTGACCGTTCACCCCGACCGACGAAGGTGCACCATGAAAGCTCTCGCATTCTCCTCTCTTGTCGTCGTCGCCACGGCCGTTGCGGCCTGCGACAACGGCGCCAAGCAGCAGCTCGCGACGCTCCAGCACGTGGATTCGGTGCGCGTCGACTCGCTCGGCAACGTGCAGCGTCAGCTCCTCGAAGAGGTGATGACGTCGACCCAGTTCGTGAACGAGATCAACACCGAGCTGGCGAAGGCGCGCGCGCTCGCCAACGAGTCGAAGTCGGTGTCGCTCGACAACAACAGCGAGATGCAGCAGGTGAACGACGAGCGGAAGAAGGTCGTCGCGCGCATCACGCATCTCGTCGCGCGTCTCGACTCGGTGCAGACGCGTCTCGCCGCGACGCGCAAGGCGGCGTCCTCGCTCTCGAAGAAGGACTCGGCGCTCGTCGCGCAGATCGCGCAGTACGAGAAGACGGTTGCCGACCTCCAGGAGACGGCGACGCGTGAGCGTGCCGAGGCGCAGAAGACGATCGAGCAGCAGACGGTGCAGATCGCGTCGCTGAACGGCCGCGTCGATACGCTGACGCAGATCCGCACGGCGCTCGTCGACACCGTCGGCCAGCTCACGAGCGAGAAGAACACCGCGTACTACGTCATCGGCACGCGTGAAGAGCTGATCAAGGCGGGCATCCTCTCGGCCGAAGGCCAGAAGCGCTTCCTGCTCGTCGGCTCGCGCAGCATCTCGCCGGCCCGCCAGCTCGATCCGAGCAAGTTCACGAAGATTGATCGCCTGGCCGATCGCACGATCAAGCTGCCGGAAGGCGAGTATCAGATCCTGTCGCGTCAGGATCCGTCCTACACGGCTCCGGTAACGCGCAAGGACGGCAAGGTGTCGGGCACGCTCACGATCAATCAGCCCGAGCAGTTCTGGGCGCCCTCGCGCTTCCTGATTCTCGTTCGCTCGTGACCTGGCAAGACCGGCTGGTCGGGTGGTCGCCGTGGTGGCTGACCACCTCGACGGCCGGGGCAAGCAAGGCGGCGGCGCCGGATGACTTTGATGCTCCGGTGCCCGTCCGCCAGATTACGGGGATGGAATCCCCCCGCCTCCACGTTCTCGTCGTCGACGACGAGCCGGCCCTGCGCGAAGTGCTCTCGCTGCGCATCGCCGATTGGGGTCACGAGGTCCGCACCGTCGCCGACGCCGCCGAGGCGGAGCGCGAGATCGATCGGGCACGACCGGACATCGTGCTGTGCGACCTCGTGATGCCGGGCAGCTCGGGCATGGAGCTGCTGAAGCGCATCAAGCGCAACGACTCGCGCCTTCCCGTCGTGATGATGACGGCGCACGGCAACATCGACGGCGCCGTCGAAGCGATGAAATCGGGCGCGACGGATTTCCTCACGAAACCGCTCGACTATCAATCGCTGTACGCGCTGCTCGAGGTCACGGCCGAGGATCAGCGGCGTCGCGACGAAAGCCGTTCGCTCGACGCGCGGCTCGCCGGACAGACGGGCAGCGTCGGACTGATCGGCCAGAGCCGCGCGATGCGCGCGCTCCAGCGCACGATCGAATCACTCGCGTCGAGCGACGCGTCGGCGATCCTCACCGGCGAGAGCGGCACGGGCAAGGAAGTGACGGCGCGTGCGATCCACGCGGCGAGCGCGCGTCGCGACAAGCCGTTCATCGCGATCAACGCGGCGGCCATTCCTGAAGGGCTGGTGGAAAGCGAAGTGTTCGGCCACGAGCAGGGCGCGTTCACCGGCGCGACGCGGTCGCGTCCCGGCGTGTTCGAGCTCGCGAACGGCGGCACGCTCTTTCTCGACGAGATCGCCGAGATGCCGATCGCGCTCCAGCCGAAGCTGCTGCGCGTGCTCGAGGAAGGCCAGGCGCGCCGGCTCGGCGGCAGCCGCGACGTGAAGTTCGACGTGCGCGTGCTCGCGGCGACGAACCGCAATCCGGCGCAGGCGATCCGCGACGGCCGGCTGCGCGAGGATCTCTACTATCGTCTGAACGTGTTCGAGCTCGTGCTGCCGCCGCTGCGCGAGCGTCGCGAGGACGTGGCGCTGCTCGCGCAGCACTTCGTGCGCGAGTTTGGCCGGAAGCACGGCATGGAAGTCGAGGGTGTCGGCGACGCGGCGCGCGAGCAGCTCGAGTCGCACTCGTGGCCGGGCAACGTGCGCGAGCTGCGCAATGTCATCGAGCGCGCGACGATCGTCGCGCGCTCGGGATGGATCGAGCCGCGTCACCTGCCCCCGTATCTCCAGGCGCTGCGCGGCGGAGGCTCGCCGACGCTGACGCTTCCCGCGGGGACGACGCTCGCCGAGGCGGAGAAGCTGTTGATCCTCCAGACTCTCGAGCGCGTCGGGAACAACAAGGCCGAAGCGGCGCGGCAGCTCGGCCTCGACGTGAAGACGATCCGCAACAAGCTGCGCGCCTACGGAATCGGCGGATGAACGTCGCGACGCGGTTGCGCGGCGCGTTCGCCATCTACATCGCGCTGCTCGCGGCGGTCGTCGTCTATCACGTCCGCACGATCCAGCGTACGGTGGCGAGCGGCCACACGCTCGCCGAGATCTCGACGCGCCACCGCATCGCCTCGACCGATCAGCTCGCGCGCGTGACCGACATGACGAGCGACGTCGAGAAGTATCTCGTCACGCGCGACCGCGGGTATCTCGACAAGTCGATCCAGTCGGCGAATGCGTTCGGCCACGAGCTCGCGCGGTTCGACTCGCTGCCGTTGAGCGGCGCCGAGCGCACAGCGCTGCACACGCTCGCCACCGATTGGCGGGGCGTGGCGATCCGTCTGCCGACGCTCGGCGCGATGGCCGCCTCGGACAGCGATCGCGCGCACGACGCGGTCGCGGCGATCCAGCGCGATCTCGAGCGCGTACGCGCCGAGACGGAGCGGCTCGGCGCGGCGGCGCAGGACGCGATGTCGAGCGAGCTCGCGTCGTCGGAGACGGCGGCGGGCGGCGCCGAACGGATCGCGTATCTGGCGGCGATCGGCGCGCTCGTGCTGAGCATCCTGCTCTCGGCGCTGCTCGCGCGGTCGATTCTCGTCCCGCTCGACCGACTGGCGAAGGGAACGCGCGAGGTCGCCGCGGGGCGCTACGACTATCGGCTCGACGCGCAGGGCGACGACGAGCTCGCGCAGGTCGCGCGCGACTTCAACTCGATGACCGAGCGGCTCGACGAGCTCGATCGACTGAAGCGCGATTTCGTGGCGAAGGTATCGCACGATCTGAAGACCCCGCTGTCGTCGATGCAGGAGACGATCAGCGCGGTGGTGGACGGCGTCGCCGGCGACGTGTCGCCGAAGCAGCGGCAGCTGCTCGAGCTGAATCTCGAGAGCGGCCGGCGGCTGTCGGCGATGCTCAACAAGCTGCTCGATCTGTCGCGGATCGAGGCCGGGCTCGAGCCGGACATGGAGATGCTCGACCTCGTATCGCTCGTGCGCCGCTCGGTGGACCACCTGGCCGCGGCGGGAGCGGAGCGCCGGGTACGGCTCGCGTTCGTCGAGCCGGCGCAGCGCGTGATCGTGCGCGGCGATCCGTCGGGAATCGCGCAGGTCGTCGACAACCTGATCGAGAACGCGATGAAGTTCTCGCCGAGCGACGGCGTCGTCACCGTATCGATCGGTGATCCGGGAGCGAGCATCGGCAAGCTGTCGGCGAATCTGCGCCGACGCATTCGCGGTACGCCGACGATGATCGACGTCGCCGATGAGGGGCCGGGGATTCCCGACGATGAGAAGGAGCGGGTGTTCACGCGCTTCTATCAGACGGAGGCGGGACGCGCGGCGCGGGGACGCGGCGTGGGACTCGGATTGACGATCTGCCGCGAGATCGCGGCCGCTCACGGCGGCGCCCTCTGGGTGTCTGACAACGAGCCGCGAGGCAGCATATTTCACCTGCTTCTGCCGAACGCGGTTTTCACACCCGACCCGAACGCCAGCTCGTCAACGCCCCCCGTGAACGCTTCGACATGACTCCGCACGCCAGACGACTCCTCGCGGTGATCGTGCTCGGGGCGATGGCGTGCAGGCCGACGCCGTTTCAACGGTACCTCTCCGAAGAACGCTGGTCGGACGCCGCGCGCGCGTTCGGCGCCGATTCGTCGTTGATCGACAACGAGCGCGCGCTGTACGAAGCGGGTCTGCTGTTCAGCTCTCCGGCGCGCGGCCAATACGATCCGGCGCGGGCCGAGCGACTGCTGCGGCGGCTGCTCACGCGCTTTCCGTCGACGTCGCATCGCATCGAGGCGGCGGACCGTCTCGCGCTACTCGAGCGATCGGTGCGCGAGCACGACAGCACGGTCGCCTACGCGCGATCGGTGCAGTCGCGCATTCAGGCGCTCGTCGCCGATTCGATTCGTCTGCATGCCGCGCTCGACTCGCTCACGGCGCGGAACACGCTGCTCGAGCGGAACACGGCGCGGATCGAGGCCGACGTCCGGGAGCGTGATGACCAGTTGCGCGCACTGCGCATCGAGCTCGAACGCCTGAAGGCGATCGATCTCAAGCCGCGTCCGCCGCGCCCGCGGGGCTGACGACCACTCATCCGCGCATCACACTATCTTTCGGAATGTCTTCGCGCGCGCTGACGTTCCGACGTACGCGACGGGCCGCTGTCTCGATGATGGTGGCCTGGCTGTCGGCGTTCCTGCAGATCGCCGTCGGCACGGCGGCGATCGGACGGAGCGAGCTGTCGATCGGCGCGCACGTCCCGGCGATCTCGGCGCCGGCGGCCAGGCACGCCGGCGTCTCGGAAGCGCTCGGACACCGCCGTGCCGATCGGGACACGACGCCGCCGCTCTTCCACGGCGCGAGCGCGATGACGCTGCTCGTCGCGCGCCACGGCGAGCGCGCGCGCGCCGAGACGAACGTTCCCGCGCGTCCGATCGACGCACGCGTCGTCACGTACGACGCTACCGCACCGCCCGCGGTCTCCAACTCCTGATCATCGCGACCGCCGCGCACCGCGCGCGGCGCATCATCGCACGCGCGTCCTCACGGCGAGCGTGAGCGACCGTCGCGTGCGCCATCCAATGTTCCGCGCAGACGCGCGGAGGAGACCGGGCGTGCAAGACGTCGAAAGAATTCGGGCGGACGAGGACATTCCGTCGTTCCAGCCTTGGGTGATCACGATCTTCGCGGCATTCCTGCCGGTGGTGCTCGCATTCGTGTTCCCAAGCATCATGTGGATCTGTTTTGGGGCGGCGGGACTCGTGTTCGCGGCGGGGATCGTGATGTTTGTGAGGGAGGAGCGGAGGCAGAGGGACTTGCGCTGAACCCTCGGGTCGCGGGTCGCGGGGGGCGGGGGTGGGGGGTGGGGCCGGGCAGCCCCCGCGCCCGCGCCGCCGCTCGTGATATAATCAGTGGGCGCAAAAAAAAA
>CBHWBX010000247.1:0-6935 GCA_966111935.1 uncultured Gemmatimonadaceae bacterium | reverse complement strand
GAATCTACCGACGATAGGTGTACTGGACGATAGGGCACATCACGTACCACCTGTCCAGCGCACCTCGTCAGTGACCTGGGTCAACTTTCCTGCGATTCGTACTGCTCCTTCAGTGATGCGACGACGTTCGGATCCGCGAGGGTCGTCGTGTCGCCAAGGGCCCGGCCTTCGGCGATGTCGCGGAGTAGGCGGCGCATGATCTTCCCCGACCGCGTCTTCGGCAGGTCGGCGGAGAAGAGGACGTCGTCCGGCTTCGCGATCGCGCCGATCTTCTCGCCGACGAACGACCGCAGCTCGTCGGCCAGCTCGGTGTTGTGCTTGAATCCCTCGCGCAGCGTCACGAACGCGGCGAGTGCCTGGCCTTTGAGCTCGTGCGCCTTGCCGACGACCGCCGCCTCGGCGACGGCGGGATGCTCGACGAGCGCCGACTCCACTTCCATGGTTCCGATGCGGTGTCCTGCGACGTTCAGCACGTCGTCGACGCGGCCGAGGATCCAGTAGTAGCCGTCGTCGTCGCGCTTCGCGCCGTCGCCGGGGAAGTAGAGGTCCGGGCGGCCGGCCCACTTCGAGAAGTAGGTCTGCACGTAGCGGTCGTCGTCGCCCCAGATCGTGCGGAGCATCGACGGCCACGGCCTGGTGAGCGCGAGCAGCCCGCCGCCGACCTTGATCTCGTTCGCGTTCGCGTCGAGGAGCGCGGCGGTGAACCCCGGGAAGGGCTGGGTCGCGCTGCCCGGCTTCGTCTCGGTGATGCCGGGGAGGGGCGTGATCGCGATCGCGCCGGTCTCGGTCTGCCACCAGGTGTCGACGATCGGGCAGCGCTTGCCGCCGATCTTCTCGTAATACCAGATCCACGCTTCCGGATTGATCGGCTCACCGACGGAGCCGAGCAGGCGGAGACGCGACAGGTCGTGCTTCGCCGGCCACTGGTCGCCCCATTTCATGAAGGCGCGGATCGCGGTCGGCGCGGTGTAGAGGATCGTGACGCCGTAGCGCTCGCAGATCGCCCAGAAGCGATCCTTCTCCGGCCAGTCGGGCGCGCCCTCGTACATCACGCAGGTCGCACCGTTGGCGAGCGGGCCGTAGACGAGATACGAGTGGCCGGTGATCCAGCCGACGTCGGCGGTGCACCAGTAGACGTCGTCGTCCTTGAGATCGAAGACGTACTTCGTGGTCGCCGCGGCGCCGGTGAGGTAGCCGCCGGTGGTGTGGACGATGCCCTTCGGCTTCCCCGTGGTCCCGGACGTGTAGAGGAGGAACAGCACGTCCTCGGCGTCCATCTGTTCGGGCTCGCACTCCATCTCGGCGTTCGCCATCAGGCGATGCCACCAGTAGTCGCGGCCGTCCTTCATCTCGGCGAAGGCTTCGTCGCCGGTCGCGCCAGGGCGGCGCTGGACGACGACGACGCTCTCGATCGACGGGCACTCCTCGATCGCCTTGTCGGAGTTTCGCTTGAGCGGAACGATCGAGCCGCGGCGGTAGCCCGCGTCGGCGGTGATGAGGACCTTGCACTGTGAATCGTTGATGCGATCACGCAACGATTCCGGTGAGAATCCGCCGAAGACCACCGAGTGGATCGCGCCGATGCGCGTACACGCGAGCATCGCGACGGCGACTTCGGGGACGAGCGGCATGTAGATCGCCACGCGGTCGCCGCGCTGGACGCCGAGCTTCTTCAGGACGTTCGCGAACTTGCGGACCTCGACGTAGAGGTCCCAGTAGGTGAGCGTGCGCCGGTCTCCCGGCTCGCCTTCCCAGATCAGCGCCGCCTTGTTGCGCGTCGCTCCGTGGATGTGGCGGTCGACGCAGTTGACGGAGACGTTGAGCGTTCCGCCGACGAACCACTGTGCATGCGGAGGCTTCCAGTCACAGACGGTGTTCCACTTCTTGAACCACTGGAGAGTCTCGGCCTGGTCCTCCCACCACTGCTCGGGGTCGATGTCGTAGACCGCAGGGTCGTTGAGGAGGGCGTGCTCGCGGAATTCCTTCGGGGGAGGGAATTTCCGGTTTTCCTGGAGAAGGGCGTCGATTTCGCTCATAGCGTGATTATACGGGCGTCGGCCCAACGTGTCATGTTTGCGCTATCTTTACGGGCATGACTGCGACCCCCGCCGCGGTCGAAGCTGTCGGGCTCGTCCGCAGATTCGGCCGGCGCCGCGCCGTGGACGGCGTGGACCTTTCCCTACAATCCGGCGACTGCCTGGCGCTGTTCGGACCGAACGGCGCGGGGAAGACGACGTTGCTGCGGATCGCCGCGGGGCTGCTCAAGCCGACCGCGGGGACGATCAGGGTCGGCGGCCAGTCGCTGCGCGACGACGCACACGCGCGTGGCCGGGTGGGACTGGTGTCGCACCAGAGCATGCTCTATCGCGCCCTGACGTCGCGGGAGAACGTGGAGTTCGCGGCAAGGCTCTATGGTCTGCGCGACCCGCACGGCGCGGCGACGCGCGCGCTCGAGCGGATGCAGATGCTCGACCGCGCGAACTCGCCGGTGCGCGCGCTGAGCCGCGGGCTCCAGCAGCGCATCTCGATCGCGCGGGCGATCGTGCACGATCCGAGCGTCGTGCTGCTCGATGAGCCGTACACGGGGCTCGACGCCGCCGGGAGCATCGCGCTCACGGAGACGCTGCACCTGCTCCGCGCGCACGGGGCGGCGATGATCCTCGTGACGCACAGCATCGACGAAGGGCTCGAGGTCGCGTCGCACGCGGCGATCATGTACGACGGGCGCATCGTCCGCCGCGACGCCTGCGCGACGCTCGACACGCGAGCGTACCTCGCCGACTACCGCGCGATCGTGCTTGGCGGCGCGGTGCGCGCGACGGAGCTCGCGTCGTGAGCGAGGTCGCCGTGCCGGGCGTTCTCCGCGCCGCGTGGATCGTCGCGCGCAAGGACCTCGCGATCGAGTTCCGCACGCGCTCGGCGTTCCTGTCGTCGATCGTCTTCGCCACGCTCGCGATCGCGATCTTCTATTTCACCTGGGACGAGTCGATCATCACCGCGGCCGACCGCGCGCCGGGCGTGCTCTGGGTGGTGCTGACCTTCTCGGCGCTGCTCGGGTTCCATCGCTCGTTCGGCCTCGAGGAGCACGACCGCGGGATCGACGCGCTGCTCGCGAGCCCGATCAGCCGCGAGTCGATCTATCTCGGCAAGGCGATCGGCAATCTGCTGTTCCTGAGCGCGGTGCAGGCGCTGGCCATTCCGGCGCTCGCGTTGTTCTACAATCTGCATCTCGGCCGCGCGATGGCGGTGGTGAGCGCGATCGTGCTGCTGGCGATGGTCGGCATCGTCGCCGTCGGGACGCTGTTCAGCGCGATGGCCGTGAACACGCGCCTCGCCGAGTTGCTGCTGCCGATGCTGAGCCTTCCGTTCTTCGTGCCGATCCTGCTCTGCGCGGCGCAGGCCGGGAACGTGGCGCTCGCCGACCGGCCGATCGCCGAGGCGTGGCCGTGGTTGAAGATCCTGATCGCGTTCGACATTGTGTTCGTCGTCGCGTGTACGCTCGCATTTCCCCTCACGCTCGAAGAATGACCTCCACTCCGTTGCGCGCCGACGCTTCGCGCGCGCTCACGCCGAAGCCGGTGTTCGACTGGCTGTTCGGCCTGGCGGTGCTCGCCGTCGTCGCGCTGTACGTTCGCGCGCTCGCGTTCACGCCGGTCGACGCGCTCCAGGGCGCGGCGCAGAAGATCTATTACGTCCACATCGCGGCCTGGCTGAGCGCATACCTGTCGATCGGCATCACGGCGCTGATGTCGCTCGTCTACCTCTGGCTGCACGACGACCGCGCCGACCGCCTCGGAGAAGCGTGCGCCGAGGTGGGGCTCGTCTTCCTCACCGTGGGGCTGTGCACGGGAAGCATCTGGGGCAAGGTGATCTGGGGTGCATGGTGGGTGTGGTGGGACATGCGGCTCACGCTCACACTCTTCCTGTGGTTCGTGACGGCGGCGTATCTGGTCCTGCGCGGCGCGATCGAGGAAGAGGACCAGCGCGCGCGCTACTCGGCGGTGCTCGGGGTGCTCGCGGCGCTGTTGATCCCGTTCATCCATCTCAGCGTCTATCTGTTCCAAGCCCGCCTCCATCCTCTGCCGGTTGTTCTGGCGCCGGAAGCGCCGAAGATGTCGCCGGAGATGTTGAAGACGTTCCTAGCGAGCTTCGTGGTGTTCACGCTGCTGGCGATCGCGTTCATTCGCGCGCGGTATCGCATCGCCGTGCTCAAGGAGCTGGCGCAGGCGTCGCTGGCCGGAGGGTCGGTTCGATGATCGAGACCAAGGGACACATGATCGCGGCGTACGTCGTCGCGACGGTGATCTACGTGGCGTACATGATCTCGCTCGCCGTGCGTGCGCGCCGGTATCGTCGCGAGATCGACGGCGGCGGCGCATGAGCGGCATCGTCTATCTCGTCGGCGCGGGTCCGGGCGATCCCGGACTGCTGACGCTGCGCGGCGGCGAGCTGCTCGTCGGCTGCGACGCGATCGTCTTTGACGCGCTGGCGAATCCGGCGTTGCTCGCGCTCGCGCAGGTGACCGAGCGCGACGTCCCGCTCGAGCTGCACGACGTCGGCAAGCGGGGCGGCGCGAGCGAGTCGGCGCGCCAGGACGAGATCAACGCGCTGCTCGTGCGGCTCGGCAAGGAAGGGAAGCGCGTCGTGCGTCTGAAGGGCGGTGATCCGCTCGTCTTCGGACGCGGGAGCGAGGAAGCGCAGGCGCTCGCCGAGGCGGGCGTGGCGTTCGAGATCGTGCCGGGCGTGACTGCGGGAATCGCGGCGCCGGCGTATGCGGGCATTCCGGTGACGCATCGCGGCGTCTCGACGTCGGTGACGTTCGTGACCGGCCACGAAGATCCGACGAAGGAGACGACGACCGTCGATTGGTCGGCGCTCGCGCGGTCGGGGGGAACGATCGTGCTGTACATGGGCGTGAAGACGCTGCCGAACATCGCGGCGGCGCTCACCGCCGGCGGGATGTCCGCGGACACGCCGGCGGCGGCGATCCAGTGGGGCACGTACGCGCGCCAGAGGACCGTCGTCGCGACGCTCGGCACGCTCCCGGAAACGATCGAGCGCGAGGGACTCAGCGCGCCGGTGATCACCGTGATCGGCAAGGTCGCGGCGCTGCGCGAGGAGATCGCGTGGTTCGACAACCGTCCGCTGTTCGGCAAGCGGATCGTCGTGACGCGCGCGAAGTCGCAGGCGGCGTCGCTGAGCGGCCGTCTCGCCGCGGCTGGCGCCGACGTGATCGAGATGCCGGCAACACGTATCGAGCCGCTCGATCCCGATGCGCTGCGCTCGGCGATCGCGCGACTGCACGAGTACGGGTGGGCGATCTTCACGAGCCAGAATGCCGTGCGGTTGTTCTGGGACGCGCTGCGCGCGGAAGGACGCGATGCGCGCGCGCTCGCGGGAGTGAAGCTCGCGGCCGTGGGGCCGGCGACGGCGAGCGCGCTGCTCGAGTGCGGCCTCGCGGTGGACGTCGCGCCCGATCGGTTCGTCGCCGAGGCGCTGCTCGATGCGATGCGTGAGCGTCGGGACGTGCGCGGCGTGCGGGTGCTGTACGCCGCGGCCGAAGGGGCACGGGAAACGCTCGAGGACGGACTGAGTGACCTCGGTGCGATCGTCGATCGCGTGACGCTCTATCGCTCGACGATCGACGGCGAAGGGGCCGAGGCGCTGCGCGCGCGGCTGGACGCCGGCGACGTCGACCTGGTGACGTTCACGTCGGCGAGCGCGGTCAATGCGTTCATCACCGCCGTCGGCGAGGAAGCGGCGAAGCGTGCGCCGGCGGCGTCGATCGGTCCGATCACGACGGCGGCGGCGACGAGCGCGGGGCTCGACGTCGCGATCGAAGCGAGCGAGTCGACGATCGCCGGAGTGGCGGACGCCGTCGTCTCGCATTTCGCGGGCGTGCGCGCGTGAAGCCGCTGATCATCGCGACGCGCTCGTCGGAGCTCGCGCTGCGGCAGGCGACCCAGGTGCAGCGCGCGCTCGACGCGCGCGGCATCGTGTCGGAGCTCAAGACGTACAAGACCGTCGGCGACAAGCGGCTCGATCAGCCGTTGGCGTCGATCGGGGCGAAGGGGCTGTTCACGCAGGAGCTGGAGACGGATCTCGCGAACGGCGACGTGCACTGCTGCGTGCACTCGCTCAAGGATCTGCCGACGGAGATGCCGCCGGGGCTCGAGCTCGTGGCGCTGCTCGCGCGCGAGGATGCGCGCGACGTGCTCGTCGTGAATGCGTCGGTCAGCGCGCGGACGATCGACGCGCTGCCGAAGGGGACGCGGGTGGGGACGTCGAGCCTGCGCCGCCGCGCGCAGCTCCATGCGCTGCGTCCGGATCTCGAGATCGGCGATCTGCGCGGCAACGTGCCGACGCGCGTGCGGAAAGTCGACGACGGTGTGGTGGACGTGGCGATCCTCGCGGCCGCCGGCCTCCACCGGCTGGGCATGCACGACCGCATCGCCGCGTATCTCGAGGCGCCGGCGTGGCTGCCCGCCGCGGGCCAGGGCGCGATCGCGATCCAGATCCGCTCCGACGACGACGGCACGCGGGCGCTGCTCGCGCCGCTCGGGGATCAGCAAACTCTAATAGATGCGACGGCCGAGCGGTCGTTCCTCGCGGGGCTCGAGGGCGGCTGTCAGGTCCCGATCGGCGCGGCGGCGATCGGCGGGACGCTCTACGGGTTCATCTCGGATGTCGCCGGTGAGCGCGTGGTGCGCGGCGAGATCGCGATCAACTCGTTCAAGCCGGCGGAGAGCGGGGCGTCGCTGGCGCGCGAGCTTCGGGAGAAGGGCGCGGGGGAGATTCTCGCGACGCTGCGACGCGAGTCCGGTCTGCCGTCGCCGCAGCCGGAGTAGTTGGAGCGCGCCTGCGGCGCGCGGTAGGGGAACGCGCCTGCGGCGCGCGGTAGGGGAACGCGCCTGCGGCGCGCGGTAGGGGAACGC
>CBHWBX010000246.1:0-6937 GCA_966111935.1 uncultured Gemmatimonadaceae bacterium | reverse complement strand
CGGCGGGTCGAGTGGGCTCGTGGTGCATGCCGCACTGCACCTTGCGCGTCGGGTCGACGATCCGAATGCGATGATCGTCGTGCCTCTGCCGGATCCGGGCGAGCGGTATCTGTCGAAGCTGTACAACGACGAATGGATGCGCGAGAACCAGCTCCTCGAGGCCGACCGCACGACGCTGCAGTTCGTGCTCGAGTCGAAGGCGAGCGGTGGCGACACGCCGGTGATCGTGAGCGTCGGACCGGGGACCACGGTGCGCCAGGCACTGCGCCTGATGTCGCTCCATGATGTCTCGCAGCTGCCGGTGATGGAGGGCGCGAACTGCGTCGGATCGGTGAGCGACTGGTCGCTCTCGGCGAAGAGTCTCGACAACACGAAGCTGCTCGACGCCACGGTGAGCGAGGTCATGGACGGCCCGTTCCCGATCATCGAGGTGACGCAGCCGGTGGATGCGGTCGCGAAGTTGCTCTCGAAGTCGAATCCGGCGGTGCTGGTGCGCGCGAACGGCACGATCCAGGGCATCGTGACGCGTTCGGACATGCTCAACTACCTGATGGCGAGATAAACGCGCGTGGCTCTTAAAATTGCCGTGCTGATGGGCGGAACTTCGGCGGAGCGCGACGTGTCGCTCGCGTCGGGCATTCGAATCACCGAAGCGCTGCGGCAGCGCGGCCACCAGGTGGTCGCTGTCGACACGGTTGGGGGCCTGCTTTCGCGGGCCGACGAGGAGAAGCTGCTTGCCGGCGGCGTCGTGAAAACGGCGCCGCCGGACACGAAGGCACTGCTGCAGATGAACGCCGCGATGCAGAGCACTCTCAAGTCGCTGCCGCAGGCGGACGTCCTCTTTCTGGCGCTGCACGGCGGCCAGGGCGAGGACGGGACGCTTCAGGCGCTCCTCGACCTGACCGGCGTGCCGTACACCGGCAGCGGCCATCTCGCGAGCGCGCTGGCGATGGACAAGGATCTGTCGAAGCACCTCTTTCGGGCGCACGGGGTATCCACCGCGGACTGGATGATGGCGCCGGCGACGGTCGACGAAGTGCGCGAGACGCTCGGCTTTCCGGTGATCGTGAAGCCGTCGAAGCAGGGATCGACGGTCGGGCTGACGATCGTGAAGTCGCCGGAGCAGCTGGCGCCGGCGATCGACGCGGCGTTCGAGCACGACGACGAAGTGATGATCGAGCGGTTCATTCCCGGACGCGAGCTCACCGTCGGTGTCCTGGGCGGCGACGTGCTGCCGGTTGGCGAAATCATCTCGAAGAACGAGATTTACGACTACGAAGCGAAGTACACGCCGGGGATGGCCACTGAAGAATTTCCGGCGAAGCTGACCGAAGCCGAAACGAAGACCGTTCAGGCGCTGGCGAAGAAGGCGTTCGACGCACTGAAGCTGCGCGGCTGCGCGCGGATCGATTTTCGGATGGCTCCCGACGGCACCTTCTACTGTCTGGAGGCGAACACGCTTCCGGGCATGACGCAGACGAGTCTCATTCCACAGGCCGCCGCCGCAGCGGGGATCGGCTTTCCCGAGCTGTGCGAGCGGATCGTTCAGATCGCGCTGGAGAAGCAATGACTCTCAGTTGCGGAACTCCGACCGGAGGTGCGCAGCGCCGAAGGGAGGAGCAATAAATGGCAAACGTGCCGCCGACGGCGGCGTTGGCGGGGATACCGGCCGGGCTGCAGGCACAGGGTGTCTGGGCGGGGCGTCGCCAGCTGTTCGTGCGGTTCGCCGCCGAAGCGGAGACGGCGACGATGTATACCGCGGACGCGCTCGTCGGAGAGCTGAAGCGGAGCACGGCGCGTTCGGCGTTCCACTCGATCTCGATCTCCGGGCGCGACCCGCTGGCGAACCTCGAGTATCTCCAGGCGGCCTTCAAGAAGGCGGAGCTCGGTGTGCCGGTGATGCTGGACTGCGATGGCCAGCGTCCGGCGGAAATCGCCGAGCTACGTGACGTCCTAGCCTTGGCACAGGTTACCCTCGAGGGGCCCGTGGCCGACGCGACCGCCGATCGGGCGTTCGAGTCGATCCAGGTGGCGGCGAAGGCCGGGATGCAACATGCGATCGTCCTTTGCGTAGATGAAAGGACGACCGACGCGCACGTGTTACGATTCGTCGAGCGCGCCCATGCGGCGAGCGAATCGACCGCGGTGGTAGTGCACCCGATCGCCGGGGTTCCGGTCGACCGGGATCGTCGCTGGACGACGCTGTTCGAGCGGGCCGTGGCCCTGCATCGGGACGTCCGGCTGGCCCTTCGCTTGCCGCCGCCGACGGGGATGCGCTGAACGGCTGAGATTGGCGAACGGTGACGGGAACGCCGGTTTTGCCGTCGTGTTAGAGTAGAGCAGGGACTTTTCTCACGCTTTTTTCGCAGGACGCATGTCGTCGTTTCAGGCTTCGGAATCCGTGACTTCGCCCGACGATCAGCAGCGGCTGACGCCGGCGGTGCAGGCGCTCATCGCGATCAACATCGCGGTGATGTTCGTGCAAGTCACGGTGTTCAACGGACACTACCCGAACCTGATCGCCTTCGACGCGAGCCTGCTCCCGGGCCGCTGGTTCACGGCCTTCACCTACATGTTTGCGCACGCCGGCGTGTGGCATCTGCTGGCGAACATGTACGGTCTCTTCCTCTTTGGACCGCGCCTCGAGCAGGCGCTCGGCTCGCGCCGGTTCACCTGGTTCTATCTGCTGTGCGGATTGGGCGGCGTCGTGTTCGAGATGCTGTTCATCCGCGGCGGCGTGTTGATCGGCGCGTCGGCCGCGGTGTTCGGCGTGCTGACCGCGTATGCGATGCAGTGGGCGGACGACGAAGTGTATCTGATGTTCGTCCTGCCGATGCGCGTGCGCACGCTCGTCGTGGGATTGTTCGTGTTCAATCTCGTGATGGGTGTGGCGGCCACGGGGGCGAACGGCTCGACGAACCTTGCCTACTTCGCGCATCTGGGCGGCGTGATCGCCGCGTACGTGTACATGCGCATGGCGACGTCGACCGGAATGGATCACGTGCGGCAGCGCGTCGCGAATCTGCCGGACGCCGACGAGCCGCCGCGCGCGATCCCGCGCAACCTCCCGCGCCGCGAGCGCGGCGACGAAGTGGACGACATCGTGGCGAAGTCGAAGGCGATCGTCGCGAAGCGCAGCGCGATCACGACGCCGACGCCGCGGTCGCGTGAAGCGAAGCCCGACGAGCTGAACCGTGTGCTCGACAAGATCTCGGAAGGCGGACTCGAGAGTCTGACAGACGACGAGCGTCGTCTGCTCGAAGAAATGTCGCGCCGGCTGCGCGATTCGTAGGCTGCCGAGCTCAGCGCGAGTCTTCACCGTTTCTTCACTTTGCGCTTCTAGCGGGCACGAATCCCGCTCTTCATATTGAATTCAGGCCGGCGCTATGCGCCGGTTTCGCCGCCGCGAGAACGGCGTGGCGGTAATGCCCCCCTGGCATAGTCCAGGGGGGCTCTTTTTTGTGGCACTGGGCGAGTGCATTCTTTCACGATGCCAAAGCCCGAAATTCTCGAAACGTTTCCGAATCCCTATGCTGGTCGCGACTACGAGATCGCGATGGAATGTCCGGAGTTCACGTCGCTCTGCCCCCTCGGCGGCATCGAGAGCGACGCCGATGAACTGAAGGTGCTGCGCGGCGGCGCCCCGGATTTCGGCACCATCTACATCAACTACGTTCCCGGCGACGTCTGCCTCGAGCTGAAGAGCCTCAAGCTCTATCTCTGGAGCTTCCGCGACGACGGCATCTTCTACGAGCGCGCGGTGAACCGCATCCTGGACGATCTCTCGAAGGCGTGCAATCCGCGCTGGATGGAGGTCATCGGCGATTTCAACATCCGCGGCGGGATCAAGTCCGTGATTCGCGCGCGAGTCGGAGCAAAGAGTGTCTGAGAATCCCGAGCGCTTCGGGCTCGAACGCTGAACGGACGGCTCGCGGGAAGGTTTGCGGGGCGGCGCTGAGGAGCGCCGCCCCGCGTTTTGTTTTGCGTTCCCATCGAACGCTTCGATAAACGGCGTGGCGCGGACAGGGAAAGGGTGCGGTTGTAAGGAGAACTGTGATAAAGCGAAGCGCTTGCCACATCTCGATACACATCGTTCGATGCGGCGTGACAAGTTCGTAACCGCGCACAATTTCACTTGCTTAGGTCGTTCCAAGACATAGCTTTTAGGCACCTCCCAACCTCTCAAAGAGAGCCCTCCTTATGAGACGTCTGATCCTCGGCGTCGCAGCCTTGGTAGCGCTGCTGACCGCCGGATCCACGAACAATTTGTATGCACAGGCGGTGACCACCGGTGGCATCACCGGTACGGTTCTCGACGACAACGGCCAGGCCGTCGCCGACGCGCAGATTCAGCTGAAGAACCCGACCACCGGCCGCAGCGTCGGCACGACGACGCGCGCGAGCGGTCTGTATCTCATTCAGGGTCTCGACCCGGATGCGAACTACAGCATCACCGTGCGTCGCATCGGCTTCGAGCCGATCACGCGCGATCACATCGTGGTGACGCTCGGCCAGACGAAGCGCCAGGACTTCAAGCTCTCGAAGCGCGCGGCGGTCCTCGAGGCTGTGACGGTTTCGGCGCAGAACGATCCCGTGATCAACGCCTCGAAGGCCGGCACGAGCACGACGATCTCGGATTCGGCGCTGCACCGTCTGCCGACGCTGAACCGCAACTTCCAGGATTTCGTGCAGCTCGTCCCGCAGGTTTCGACGACGACCGGCTATCTGTCGGGCGGCGGCGTGAACCTCCGTCAGAACTCGATCCAGATCGACGGCGCACAGTCGGGCGACGCGTTCGGTCTCGGCACGACGGGCCAGCCGGGCTCGCAGGCGAACGCGAAGTCGATCCCGCTCGACGCCGTGAAGGAGTATCAGGTTCTCCTTTCGCCGTTCGACGTCCGTCAGGGCAACTTCGGCGGCCTGCTGATCAACGCGGTCACGCGCAGCGGCACGAACGAGTTCCATGGTTCGGCCTTCGGCTACACGCGTAACCAGAACCTCACTCGCAAGCAGTCGTATCTCAGCGACTACTCGCAGCAGCAGTTCGGCGGCTCGCTCGGCGGCCCGATCCTGAAGGACAAGCTGTTCTTCTTCGTGAGCGGCGAGTGGCAGCACCTCAAGCAGCCGACGACCGGTCCGTGGATCGGCTCCCCCGACAACTACGTCTCGCAGGCGTCGATCGATCAGCTCAACTCGATCCTCTCGACCAAGTACGGCTTCACGGGAGCGGGTGACGGCAGCAAGGTCACCTACCAGAACCCGAACACGAACGTGTTCGCGCGCGTCGATGCGAACCTTCCGTTCAACTCGCACCTCGTCCTGCGCCACAACTACGTGGGAGCGGACAAGGTGAGCTTCGGCCGCGGCCTCAACAGCTCGTCGTCGCCGAACTTCACGCTGACGTCGAACCAGTACGAGTTCAGCACGACGACGAAGAGCACCGTCGCGGAGTTGATGACCAACTTCGCGAACGGCATGTACAACGAGCTCCTGACGAACTACTCGACGACGAAGGACTTCCGCACCGTTCCGGTGACCTTCCCGCAGCTGACGATCCGCGGCATCCCGCGCACCGACGGCAACGCGGGCACGGCGAACTTCGTGCTCGGCACGGAATCGTCGTCGCAGGGCAACTCGCTCGACCAGCGCACGATCGAGCTGACGGACAACTTCACGATCCCGGTCGGCTCGCACTCGATCACGCTCGGCACGAAGAACCTGTTCTACAAGTCGATCAACCTCTTCGCGTCGAACTCGATGGGTAACTGGACGTTCGCCGATCTGAACGCGCTTCAGAACGGCACGGCGTCGAGCTACACGATCAGCGCCCCGGCGCCGACGGATCCGTACAACGGTCTCGCGACGATCAAGGCGAACACGTACGGCCTCTACGTCCAGGATTCGTGGACCGTCACCCCGCGCCTGACCGTCAACTACGGCGTGCGCTGGGACAAGCCGGACTTCCAGAACCTGCCGCCGGAGAACGACATCGTCTTCCAGCAGTATGGCCGCCACACGAGCAGCGTTCCGACGCAGGCGCAGATCTCGCCGCGCTTCGGGTTCAACTGGGACGTGACGGGTGACCAGATCAATCAGGTCCGCGGTGGTATCGGCTCGTTCACCGGCGCGGTGCCGTTCGTATACCTCTCGAACGCCTTCGGCAACTCGGGTCTCAGCGGCTTCTCGTCGTTGACCTGCAACGGCACGGTCCCGTCGGCGACGGCGACGACCTCGCTCCAGGTGCCGGCGTTCACGACGGGCGCTCAGCCGACGAGCTGCGCTCCGTACACCCGCGCCAACGGCCAGGTCGTGCCGGGTGCGTCGATCTCGGGCCCGTCCTCGGGCGCCGCGGTCAACACGATCGATCCGAACTTCAAGTATCCGAAGTACCTGAAGAGCACGCTCGGCTACGACCGTCGCATCGGCCAGAACTGGGTCGCGACGATCGAAGGTCTGTACACGCGCTCGCAGAACAACGCGTTCTATCAGAACCTGGCGCTCACCGGCCCGACGGGCACGGACGCGCACGGCCGCACGCTCTACGGCACGCTCACGGCGACGGGCGGCACGCCGGCGACGAAGGGCAACCGCACGCAGGTGCTCGACCTCACGAACTCCTCGGGCGACTATACGTGGAGCGTGACCGGTCAGCTCCAGCGCACCTTCTGGAACAACTTCGAAGGCTCGGTCGCCTACACGTACCAGCAGGCGCGCGACGTCACGTCGACGACGAGCAGCACGGCGGGCTCGAACTATCGCTATCAGCGCGACGTGTCGGGCGACATCCTCTCGAAGGCTGTCAGCGTCTCGAAGTACGACCAGCCGCACCGCATCGTCGCAACGGGCACGTACCGCACGCCGTGGGCGATGGACATCTCGGCGATCTACACGGGTAACTCGGGCGCGCCGTTCGACTTCGTCTACGGCTCGTGCTCCG